>JAOPWW010000019.1 GCA_025965495.1 Frankiales bacterium | reverse complement strand
GCGGCGGTCTTCTCGTAGACGAGGTTGCCGTGGCGGTCGCCGTAGCGGGCGTGGACCAGGGCGAAGTCGGTGCGGATCGCGTGCTCGAGGACGTACCGGACGCCGTCGAACTCGCGCACCTCCTTGGGCTCGCTGGCGAGCGCGATCCCGCCGCTGCCGTCGTAGCGCAGCGGCAGCCCGCCGTCGGACACCTGCGTCCCGACCCCGGCCGGGGTGAAGAAGGCGGGGATCCCGGCGCCGCCGGCGCGCAGCCGCTCGGCCAGCGTCCCCTGGGGGACCAGCTCGACCTCGAGCTCGCCACCGAGGAACTGCCGCTCGAACTCCTTGTTCTCGCCGACGTAGCTGCCCGTGGTGCGGCTGATCCGCTTCGCGCCGAGCAGCATCCCGAGGCCGTAGGCGTCGACGCCGCAGTTGTTGCTCACGGTCCGCAGGTCGTCGACGCCGGTCGCCAGCAGCGCCTCGATCAGCGCCTCCGGGACCCCGCACAGCCCGAAGCCACCGACGGCCAGCGACGAGCCGGACGCGATGTCGGCCACCGCCTCCGCCGCACTCCCCACGGTCTTGTCCACGTGCGCGCTCCTCGGTCCGGTCCTCGGACGCCTGACCCTAGGGGCAGACTGGAGCCCGTGACCGTGCCCGCTGCCTCCACGGTGTGGCGGCCGCACCTGCCGGTCGACGTCGGGCGGACCCTGCGGCCGCTGCGGCGCGGCGCCGGCGACCCGACGTACCGGGTGGTGGACGGCGCCGTCTGGCGGACGACGCGGATGCCGAGCGGTCCCGCGACGGTGCGGCTCGTCCAGCACGGCCTGCACGAGGTGCACGGCGACGCCTGGGGCCCGGGCGCGGAGGAGGCCCTGGCGGGGCTGCCCGACCTGCTCGGCGGCCGCGACGACCCCTCGGGCTTCGACCCGCGCCACCCGCTGCTCGTCGAGGCGCACGCCCGCCACCCCGGCGTCCGCGTCCCCCGGACCGGCCGGGTGCTCGAGGCCCTGGTGCCGGCGGTGCTCGAGCAGAAGGTCACGGGCAAGGAGGCCTTCGCGGCGTTCCGCACCCTGGTGCTGCGCTTCGGCTGCCCCGCGCCCGGGCCCGCCCCGGAGGGCATGGCCGTCCCGCCCGACGCCGCCACCTGGCGCCTGGTCCCGTCGTGGGAGTGGCACCGCGCCGGCGTCGACCCCAAGCGGATGCGGACCGCGCTGGGCTGCGCGCAGGTCGCGCACCGGCTCGAGGAGTGCGTCGGGATGCTCCCCGCCGACGCCGAGCGGCGGCTGCGCGCGGTCCCCGGCGTCGGGCTGTGGACCTACGCCGAGGTGGGGCAGCGGGCGCTCGGCGACGCCGACGCGATCAGCGTGGGCGACTACCACCTGGCCGCCGCCGTCGGCTGGGCCCTGCTCGGCCGTCCCGTCGACGACGACGGCATGGTCGAGCTGCTCGAGCCGTGGCGGCCGCACCGGCACCGCGTGGTCCTGCTGATCGGCGCGAGCGGGTTCTCCAAGCCCCGGTTCGGCCCCCGGATGACCGTGCAGGACCACCGGAGGCACTAGGAGCAGGGCTGAGGTCACCCGTACGGGGTACTTTCCGGCCGATCCGGCCCCGCCGGAACCGACCCTGCTAGGAGCCCCGTGCCCGCCGTCCGACCGCGCTCCCGTCTCCTCCTGCCCGTCGTCGTCGCCTCTGCCCTGGCCCTCGCCGCCTGCGGGAACGCGCCCACGAAGTCCTCCTCCGGAGGCACCTCCGGCGCGAACGCCGGTGCCGCCTCGGCCACCTCCGCCGCCGCCCTCGGGGGGATCGACGGCCTCGTCACCGCCGCGAAGAAGGAGGGCGCGCTCAACGTCATCGCCCTGCCGCCGGACTGGACCAACTACGACGAGGTCATCTCCACGTTCAGCAAGAAGTACGGCGTCAAGGTCAACTCGGCCCAGCCGGACGGCAGCAGCCAGGACGAGATCAACGCCGCCAAGCAGCTCAAGGGCACCGACCGCGCCCCGGACGTGTTCGACCTCGGGCCGGCGGTCGCGACCGCCAACGCCGACCTGTTCGCGCCCTACCAGACCCAGGTCTTCGGAGACGTCGCCGCCGACCTCAAGGACCCGCAGGGCCGCTACGTCAGCGACTACGGCGGCCTCATGTCGATCGGCTACGACCCGAAGGCCGTCCCGGCGCCCACGAGCGTGCAGGACCTGCTCAAGCCCGCCTACAAGGGCAAGGTCGCCCTCAACGGCGACCCGACGCAGGCCGGTGCGGCCTTCGCCGGCGTCGTCATGGCGGCCCTCGGCAACGGCGGGTCCGCCGACGACGTCGCTCCCGGCGTCGCCTTCTTCACCAAGCTCAAGAAGGCCGGGAACTTCCTGCCCGTCGACCCAACGCCCGCGACGATCTCCTCCGGCCAGACGCCCGTGGTCATCGACTGGGACTACAGCAACGCCGCCCAGACCGAGGCCCTGGCCGGCAAGCGCGACTGGAAGGTCGTCGTGCCGGCCGGCGCCGTCGTCAGCTCCTACTACGTGCAGGCGATCAGCAAGGACGCCCCGCACCCCGCGGCTGCCCGGCTGTGGGAGGAGTTCCTCTACTCCGACGAGGGCCAGAACCTCTGGCTCAAGGGCTTCGGCCGCCCGGTCCGCGCCGAGGCGATGGTGAAGAAGGGGACGATCGACCAGGCCGCCTTCGCCAAGCTCCCGGCCTCGGGCGGGACGCAGGTCAGCCTCACCCAGGCGCAGAGCGACAAGGCCAAGGCCTACCTGGCCGCCAACTGGGCCAAGGCGATCAGCTGAGGCGTGGCCGGCGGCTGCTGCCGGTCCTCGGCGCGGTCCCCTTCCTGGCCTACGTCGGGGTCTTCCTGCTCTACCCGACGCTCGTCGTCGTCGGCGGCGCGTTCGTCGACGACGCCGGGCGGCCGACCCTGGTCAACCTGCGCACGGTCGTGGGGGCGCAGTACCTGGACGCCTTCGTCCGCAGCCTCGAGCTGTCGGCGATCACCGCCGTCGTCGGCTCGGTGCTCGGCGCGCTGCTCGCCTGGGCCGTCGTCACCGGCCGGCCCGACGGCGTCCTGCGCCGTGTGGTCACGAGCGCGGCCGGCGTGCTCGCGCAGTTCGGCGGCGTGACCCTCGCGTTCGCCTTCCTGGCCACCGTCGGCCCGGTCGGCCTGGTCACGAAGGTGCTCGCCGACCACGGCGTCGACGCGCTGTCCGGCGGCGCCTGGATCTTCGAGCTGCCGGGCCTGGTGCTCGTCTACACCTACTTCCAGGTCCCGCTCATGGTGATCGTCTTCCTGCCGGCGCTGGACGGCCTCAAGCCGCAGTGGCGCGAGGCGGCGACCGGGCTGGGCGGCACCGCCTGGACCTACTGGCGGCGGGTGGCCGGACCGGTGCTCGCCCCGGCCTTCCTCGGCTCGCTGCTCCTGCTGTTCGCGAACGCCTTCTCGGCCTACGCCACCGCGGCCGCGCTGGTGTCGCAGGGCGCGCCCATCGTGCCGCTGCAGATCCGCAACCTGCAGACCAGCGAGGTCCTGCTCGGCCAGCAGAACCTGGCCCGGGCGCTCGGCTTCGGCATGGTCGTCGTGGTCGCCGTCGTCATGGCCTGCTACGCGCTGCTGCAGCGCCGCACGACGCGGTGGCTGCGGTGACCTCGCGCGTGGTGCGCGGCGTCGTGCTCACGGTCCTCGGGGCGTTCTTCCTGCTGCCGCTGGTCGCCATGGCCGACTTCTCGACCCGCGGCGGCCTGTCGGGCGGGCGCGACCTGTCGGCCTGGCGCGGGATCGCCTCCGACCCCGTGCTGGTCGACGGGATCGTCACGTCGCTGGAGCTGGCCGTCCTGACCAGCCTGCTGATGCTCGTGCTCCTGCTGCCCACGATGGTGTGGGTGCGCCTGCGCGTGCCGGCGCTGCGCCGGACGGTCGAGTTCCTGTGCCTGCTGCCGCTGATCATCCCGGCCGTCGTGCTGGTCGTCGGCATCGCCAGCCTCTACTCCTGGGTCACCTACCTGCTCGGCGACTCGGCGCTGACGCTCGTGTTCGTCTACGTCGTCCTGGTCCTGCCCTACGCCTACCGCGCGCTCGACGCCGGCCTGGACGCCATGGACCTGCGGACCCTGTCCGAGGCGGCCCGCAGCCTCGGGGCCGGCTGGTGGACGATCCTGCTGCGGGTCGTCCTGCCCGGTGCCCGCACCGCCGTGCTGTCGGCTTGCCTGCTGACCGTCGCCCTGGTGCTCGGGGAGTTCACGCTCGCCTCCCTGCTCAACTTCCCGACCCTGCAGGTCGCCATCGCGCTCGCCGGCAAGCGCGACGCCGCCCTGTCCATCGCGGTGTCGCTGGCCGCGCTGCTGCTCGCGTTCGCCCTTCTGCTCGCGCTGTCGGTCCTCGGCCGACGACGCACCGCGCGGTCGGTCGCCCCCGTCGCCCTGACCTCTGGAGGTCCTGCATGACGACCGGAGCCGCCGTCCACCTCGACGGCCTGTCCCGTTCCTACGCCGGCGTGCCCGCCCTCGACGGCCTCGACCTCCGCGTCGAGGCGGGGGAGCTGGTGACCCTGGTGGGGCCGTCCGGCTGCGGCAAGACGACGGCCCTGCGCATCCTCGCCGGGCTCGAGACCGCCGACAGCGGCCGGGTCGTCGTCGGCGGCGACGACGTCTCCGGCGTGCCGGCCAACAAGCGCGACATGGGGATGGTCTTCCAGGCCTACAGCCTGTTCCCGAACCTCACTGCCCGCGACAACGTCGGGTTCGGGCTGCGCCTGCGCCGGGTGAAGCGCGCCGAGGAGGCCCGGCGGGCCGGGGAGCTGCTCGAGCTCGTCGGTCTCGCGGACCAGGCCGGCAAGTACCCCCACCAGATGTCCGGGGGCCAGCAGCAGCGGGTCGCCCTCGCCCGGGCCCTGGCGATCCGGCCCCGGGTCCTGCTGCTGGACGAGCCGCTGTCGGCCCTGGACGCGCAGGTGCGGGTGCAGCTGCGCGAGGAGGTCCGCCGGATCCAGACCGAGCTGGCCATCACGACGCTGTTCGTCACGCACGACCAGGAGGAGGCGCTCGCCATCTCCGACCGGGTCGGGGTGATGTCCCGCGGGCGGCTCGAGCAGGTCGGCAGCCCCGCCGAGGTCTACCAGCGGCCGGCGACGCCCTTCGTCGCGGAGTTCCTCGGCGTCACGAACTCCTTCCCCGGCACGGTCGGCGACCGGGGCGTGCTGCTGGAGGGCGGCGCCCGGCTGCCGGCCGACGTCGTCAGCGGGCGGCCCGCCGGCTCGCCCGTCCGGGTCCTCGTGCGCCCCGGCGACCTGCGGGTCCAGGACGACGGCGACCTGTCCGGGACCGTGCGGACGCACAGCTTCCTCGGCACCGTCACCCGCCTGGTCGTCGACGTCCCCCCGGGGGCTGCCGTGCGGGTGGACGTCCCGTCGGCGCTGGCCGGTGCGCACCCCGTGGGGTCCCGGATCGGCCTGTCGGTGGACCCGTCCGCGGCGATGCTCGCCAGCGACTAGCCGCCCTACCGGTCCAGCACGAACGCCTCGACGTCCCGGGGCGCCCGCGGGGCCGGGTCCTCCGCGGCGTGCCCGACGGCGACCGCACCCAGCGGTTCCCAGTCCTCCGGCAGGTCCAGCGCCGCGCGCACGACGTCGGGGCAGAACAGCGTGCTGCTGACCCAGGCGCTGCCGAGGCCCTCGGCGGCCAGCTGCACGAGCAGGTTCTGCACGCCCGCGCCGCCGCTGACGAGGAACATCCGCTCCTCGGCGGCGCTGCGGCGCGCGTCCGGGTAGGCGTGGGCGCCGTCGCGCACGAGGCACGGCACGACCAGCACGGGGGCTTCCCGCAGGAGGTCGCCCCGGCGCAGGCGGCGCTCCACCTGCTCGTCCGTGAACCCGTCCGCGCGCAGGTCGGCCGCCCAGGCGTCGCGCATGGCGTCGAGCAGGCGTTCCCTGCGCTCCCGCACCCGGACGAAGCGCCAGGGCGTCGTGTGGTGGGGGGCCGGGGCGGTCAGCGCGGCGGCGAGGCTCCGGCGCACGGCGGCGTCGTCGACGGGCGCGTCCGTGAAGGCCCGGACCGTCCGGCGCAGGGACAGCGTCGACCGGTGCGCCTCCTGGGTCCCGAGGGAGAACCAGTCCTGCGCAGGCGGGCGGACCAGGGCCTGCGCGCCCCGGCCGTCGTCCGGGAACGACAGCCCCCGCACGACGGCGACCGGCACGCCGTCGCTCTTGCCCTTGACCAGCTCGGCCGCCGACGCCAGCTCGTCCGCGACGGCGATCTCGGTGACGCCGAGCACCTGCCCGAACGTGTCCTGCGTCCCCCGGGCGTCGCGCAGCGGGGCGAGCCCCGCCACGCCGATCGCCTGGTCGACCTGCCCGGTCCGCCAGGCCCGGCCCAGGGTGTCGCTCACGACGACGGCGACGTCGGCGCCGAGCTCGGCGAACCGCTGCCGCAGCCCGCGGGCGCTCGCGTCGGCGTCGACAGGCAGCAGCGCGACCTCGTCGACCCGCACGTTCGAGGCGTCGACGCCGGCCGCGGCCAGCACCAGGCCGGCGCGGGTCTGGGCGATCGTCGTCGTCCCCCGGCGGGCCACGACGCGAGCGGTCTCGGCGTCGACGGCGGCCAGGCGCACGTCCTCGCGCGACGTCCCCGGCGGGACCGGCACGAGCCGGCCCTCGGCCTTGCTGACGACCTTGCTGGTCACGACGACGACGTCGCCGTCCTGCAGGGCGAACCGCTCGGCGACCAGGGCCGCGACGTCGTCGCCCGGGCGCACGTCGGGCACCCCCACGACGGGGTGGACCTCGACGGTCACGCCATCTCGAGCAGGGCCCGCGCCATCGCCGTCGTCGCC
>JAOPWW010000012.1 GCA_025965495.1 Frankiales bacterium | reverse complement strand
AGGCGGTCGACTACGCGCGTGCCACCAACAACAGTCTCGCCGCGGCCGTCGCCCGGTCCGGAGGGCGCCTGCTCGCGCTCGGGACCGTCCCCCTCCCGCACGTGGACCGGGCCGTCGAGGAGCTGCGTCGCGGGGTGCGCGAGCTCGGGCTGCGCGGGGTCGAGATCGGCAGCCAGGTGGGCGGGCTGGACCTCGACGACGCGGCGCTGCGACCCTTCTGGGCCGAAGCGGAGGCGCTCGGTGCCGCCGTGTTCGTGCACCCGACCGACGGCGGCGTCGGGGTGCTGCGCCGTCCGGGCCAGCCGCTCGGGTTCGGGCTCGGGATGACGACGGACACGGCGATCGCGGCGTCGGCGCTGGTGTTCGGAGGGGTGCTCGAGGCCTTCCCCCGGCTGCGAGTGGGGCTGGCGCACGGGTGCGGGACGTTCCCCTGGGCCTACCCCCGGCTGAGCCTCGGTGCCGAGATCTTCTCCGGGGTCGCGCGCGGCTCCTACGACCACCTGGTCCGGTCGCTGTGGGCCGACAGCCTGGTCTTCGACCCGGCGATGCTGCCGCTGCTGCTGGCCCGCTTCGGTGCCGACCACGTGGTGCTCGGCACCGACCACCCGTTCGTCGCCGGGCAGTTCGAGGAAGCGCGCGCCTTCCTCGCGCAGGCACAGCACGACGGCGTGCTCGACGCGCAGCAGGCCCGCGCCGTCTGGCGCGAGAACGGCCTGGCGTTCGTCGGCGGGCCGGCGTGAGGACCGCCGAGGTCCTCGTCGTCGGCGCCGGACCGGTGGGGCTCGCCATCGCGCTGGGCCTGCGGCTGCGCGGCGTCGCGGTCCACGTCCTGGACACCGGGCCGGGAGCCGACGGCGCCGTGTCCGGCGGCGTGCACCACTGGTCGGTGCTGCCGGGCCTCGAGCGGCTCGGGGTGCTCGAGGACGCCGTCGCCCGGGGCGCGGTGGACCCGCGCTGGTGCCTGCAGGTCCTGCGCACGGGGGAGCGGATCGACTTCGACCTGAGCGTCCTCGCGGGCGAGGTCCGGCACCCGCACCACCTGTACCTCCCGGCGCGGGACCTGTCCGCGCTGCTCGAGCAGCACCTGCTGCGCAGCGGCGCCGTCGTCGAGCGGGACGTCCGCGTGCTGACGCTGGACCAGGACCGGGACGGCGTGGCGCTGACCGTGAGCACGCCCGAGGGTGAGGCCGTGCGCCGCGCCGACTGGGTCGTGGCCGCGGACGGCACCAGCAGCACCGTCCGGCGGGCCGCGGGGCTCGCGTTCCCGGGCGCCTCGTTGGGAGAGCGCTGCGTCGTCGCCGAGGTCGAGCTCGACGAGACCGGTCTCGGGTACGCGCCGACCACCCTGCAGGTCGACGACCGGTACGGGGCCGTCGTCCAGAAGGCCGGCGCAGGACGCTGGACCTACACGTGCTGCGAGCCGCTGCGGCTGGACGAGGAGGGCATCGGCGAGCGGCTCGGGCAGGTGCTCGCCGCCGCCCTGCCGCAGCGCCGGGTGCGGGTGCTCGACTGGGCCGCGGCGCGGATGCACCAGCGCTGCGCCGACCGCTACCGCGAGGGCCGGCTGCTGCTCGTCGGGGACGCCGCCCACGTCACGAACCGTCTCACCGGCTACAGCTCGATGGGCGGCATGCGCGACGCCGAGGCCCTCGTCGACGCGCTCTCCGCCGTGCTCGGCGGAGCCGCGGACGAGCGGTTGCTCGACGCCTACGCCGAGGACCGGCGCCGCGCCTTCCTCGACCACGCCCTCCCGACGTCCGCCCACCGCAAGCACCTGGTCTCGCAGATCCAGGACCCGCGACGGCTGGAGGCGGAGCTGGACCAGTACCGGGAGGCGAGCGCGGACCCGGAGCGCCACCGCGACCTGCTGCTGCTCACGCAGGAGCTGACGAGCGGCTCCGGCGCCCGCTCCTGAGGCTGCTCGACCGCCCCTTCCAGCCTCCGGAACCGTGCGTTGCGCGGTCCTGGACCCGCTGCCAGCGTGCGACCGCCCCTCCCGGCAGCGCGCCCAGCGTGTCGACCGGTACCCGCACCGACCTCGAGGACCAGCCATGACGACGACCAGCACAGACCTGGCCGGCCGGCAGATCGACGTCGCCGGGACGTCCACGAACTACCACGACGCCGGGACGGGCAGCGTCGTGCTGCTCCTGCACGGCTCCGGGCCCGGCGTGTCGGCGGAGGCCAACTGGCGCCAGGCGATGCCCTACCTCGCGGAGGGGGCGCGGGTCGTCGCGCTCGACCTCGTCGGCTGGGGCGCCACCGAGCGACCGGCCGACGTCCACTACTCGCTGCGCACCTGGACCGACCACGCCTGGGGGCTGCTCGACGCCCTCGGCATCACCGAGCCCGTCTCGGTGGTCGGGAACTCGCTCGGCGGCCGGATCGCGATGCAGATGGCGGAGGACGCCCCGGAGCGCCTGGACCGCATCGTCCTCATGGGCGCGCCGGGCGTCGGGATGACGTTCACCGACGGGCTCAAGGCACTGCGCGCGTACGAGCCCTCACCCGAGAACATGCGCGACCTGCTGCTCGGCTACTTCGCCGTCGACCCCTCGATCATCACCGACGACCTCGTGCGGATCCGGTACGAGGCGAGCGCCGCGCCGGGCGCGCAGGAGGCCTACCACGCGATGTTCCACTCGCCGGAGCACGCGGGCGGGCAGCTCGCGATCACCGAGGAGCAGGTCCTCGAGGTGACCCACCCGGTCCTGCTCGTGCACGGCCGCGAGGACAGGGTCGTGCCGGTCGAGGTCGCCTGGACCATGCTCGCCCTGCTGCCGAACGCCGACCTCCACGTGTTCGCCCGCTGCGGGCACTGGACCCAGATCGAGCGTGCCGACGAGTTCAACCGGGTGGTCGCGGACTTCCTCGGCGTCCGCACCCGGCTCTAGAGCCGCGACCAACGCGATCATGTCGACCACGGACACCCAGCAGACCGGGACGAGCACCGAGCGCTTCCGGGAGGCGCGCGACCAGCTGCTCGCCTGGAACGGCGCCCACGAGGAGGCCGTCGCCGGCTTCCGCTTCCCCGACGTCGGGCCGGTGTGGAACTGGGCGGTGGACTGGTTCGACGCCGTCGCCCGCGACAACGCCGCGCCCGCCCTGGTCATCGTGCGGCAGGACGGGGCGCGGACGGAGGTCTCGTTCGCCGACATGGCGGCGCGCTCGGACCGGGTCGCAGCCTGGCTGCTGCAGCAGGGCGTGGGCCGGGGCGACGCCGTCATGGTCGTGCTGGGCAACCAGGTCGAGCTGTGGGAGACGATGCTCGGCGTGATGAAGGCCGGCGCGGTCATCATGCCGACGACGACCGCCCTGGGGTCCGACGACCTCGCCGACCGCGTGGTCCGCGGCGACGTGCGCGCGGTCGTGTGCAACCCCGCGGACACCGGCAAGTTCGACCAGGTACCGGGCGACTACCTGCGCATCGCCGTCGGGGAGCAGGAGGGCTGGCTCGACCTGGGCGACGCCGCTGCCCTCGTCGACGCGGTCGTGGCCCACCCCGGCACGAGGCCGCAGGACCGCCTGCTCCTGTACTTCACCAGCGGCACGACGTCGCGCCCGAAGCTCGTCGAGCACACGCAGGTGTCGTACCCGGTGGGCCACCTGACCACGATGTACTGGCTGGGGCTCCGCCCCGGCGACGTCCACCTGAACATCTCGTCGCCGGGCTGGGCCAAGCACGCGTGGTCGTGCCTGTTCGCGCCCTGGAACGCCGAGGCGACCGTCTTCCTCTGCGACTACACGCGCTTCGACGCCGCCCCCCTGCTCGGGCAGCTCCGCGGAGAGGACGTGACGTCCTTCTGCGCACCGCCCACGGTCTGGCGGATGCTCATCAACGCCGACCTGGGGGCGCGCCCGGCGTCGCTGCGCGAGGCGGTCGGGGCGGGCGAGCCGCTCAACCCGGAGGTCATCCGCCAGGTCGAGCGGCAGTGGGGCCTGACGATCCGGGACGGCTTCGGTCAGACCGAGACCACGGCGCAGATCGGCAACACCCCGGGCTCGCTGGTCAAGCCCGGCTCGATGGGCCGGCCGCTGCCGGGCGTCCCGACCGCGCTGGTCGACCCGGTCACGGGGGAGGCGGTCCAGGGGGCGGGCGAGGGCGAGATCTGCCTGGACCTGTCGGCCCGGCCGGTGCCGCTGATGACGGGCTACCAGGGCGACGAGGAGCGCAACGCCGAGGCCATGGCGGGCGGCTACTACCAC
>JAOPWW010000005.1 GCA_025965495.1 Frankiales bacterium | reverse complement strand
CGGACGCGATCGAGGAGCGGGCTGCCGAGGACCGCCCGGTGCTGGGGATCTGCGGCGGCTACCAGATGCTCGGGAGGTCGATCACCGACGACGTCGAGGGGAAGGCCGGGACGGTCGACGGCCTCGGCCTGCTCCCGGTCCGGACGTCCTTCGGGGTGGAGAAGGTCCTGGCGCGACCTGCAGGACGCTACGGGGAGCACGAGGTCACGACGGCCTACGAGATCCACCACGGCGTCATCACCCGGGAGGGGGCGGACCCGCTGTTCACCCCCGACGAAGGGTGCCGCGCGGGGTCGGTCCTCGGGACGGTCTGGCACGGGGCGCTGGAGAGCGACGGCGTCCGGCGGGCGCTGCTGGCCGAGGTGGCGCAGGCGGCGGGCCGGGACTGGACGCCGGGGACGCGCGGGTTCGAGCAGGTCCGGCAGGCTCGCCTGGACGCGCTCGGCGACCTGGTGGCCGACTCCCTCGACACGGACGCCGTCGTGCGGCTGATCGAGCACGGAGCGCCCGCGGGGCTGCCGTTCGTGCCCCCGGGCGCGCCGCAGCCCCGCACCTCCCCGACATAGCGACATCCCCAGCACCGGAGTGCTGGGGATGTCGCGAACAGCGGGCGCGGGCTACGCGGGCACGGCCTCCTTGAGGGCCGCGACGGCGTCCTCCTTGGAGACCTTCACGAGCGTCAGGGCGATGACGGACGCGGCCACGAGGAAGCAGGCGGCGACGACGAACCCGGACGACCAGCCGGAGACCAGGGCGTCGTAGAAGCGCGGGACGTCCTGCGGGCCCTTCGGCTGGCCGGCGAACAGCGCGGCCGTCCGGTTGCTGCTGACGGCGGTGAGGATGGCGAGGCCGAGCGCACCGCCGACCTGCTGGCCGGCGTTGAGCAGGGCGCTCGCGATGCCGGCGTCGGCCTTGTCGACGCCGGCGACGGCGGCGCTGGTCAGCGACACGAACGCCAGGCCCATCCCGAGGGCGACGAGCACGAGCGACGGCAGGATGACGCTCACGTAGCTGCTGCCCGGCTCGAGCCGCAGGCCGAGCAGGAGCATGCCGACCGCGGCGAGACCGGTGCCGCCGGCGAGCAGCGGTCGCGGACCGGTCTTCGCGAGCAGGTTGCTGCTGATGCCCGCGCCGACGCCGATCAGCACCGTCATCGGCAGGAACGACAGGCCGGCCGTGATCGGGCTGTAGCCGTTGATGACCTGCTCCCACAGGGTGATGAAGAAGAACATCGCGAAGACGCCGGCACCGACGAGCAGCGCGGACAGGTCGGCCCCGAGCAGCGCCCGGGAGCGGAACAGGCGGAAGGGCAGCAGGGGCTGCGCGACCCGCCGCTGCACGACCACGAAGGCCGCGAGCAGGACGGCGGAGGCGACGAAGGTGAACGTCTTCGTGCCGGCGGAGACGGAGGTGTCGTTGAGCTTCACCAGGCCGTAGACCAGGGAGATGAGCCCGCCGGTGACGAGCACGGCGCCGAGGACGTCGAAGCCCCGGGCGTCCTCGTCCTTGCTCTCCGGCACGAAGCGGAGCGCGCCGACGATGGCGAGCGCGGCGACCGGCACGTTCACGAAGAGCACGAAGCGCCAGGACAGGTACTCGGTGAGCAGGCCGCCGAGGATGAGGCCGAGCGCGGCGCCGCCTGCAGTGATGGCCGAGAAGATGCCCAGGGCCTTGTTGCGCTCGGGTCCCTCCTCGAAGATCACGGTGAGCAGCGAGAGCGCCGACGGCGACATGAGCGCGCCGCCGAGGCCCTGGACGAGCCGGGCGACGATCAGCAGCTCCTGCGACTGCGCGAAGCCACCGGCGAGGCTGGCGGCCGCGAACAGCACGGCACCGGCGATGAAGATCGTGCGGCGCCCGAGGCGGTCGGCGAGCTTGCCGCCGAGCAGCAGGAAGCCGCCGAAGGTCAGCGTGTACCCGGTGACGACCCAGGACAGGTCGGAGTCGCTGGTGAAGTGCAGCGAGTCGCGGATGTCCTTGAGCGCGACGTTCACGATGGTGGCGTCCAGGACGACCATGAGCTGGGACAGGGCGATCACGACGAGGGCGAGGCCCTTGCGGACCTCTCCGCCTGACCTGGTGCGGTGGACGACGGCTTCGGACACGGTGTTCCCCCTCGTAGCGGTGATTGCTCAACGACGGTAGAGCGTTGTGCCAGCAAAGGTCAACCGCTGTAGAGTGAACTCCGTGACAACCGAGGGCGAGCACCTGACCCGCGAGGAGCGGCGGCGCCGCACCGAGGCCGCGATCCTCGCGTCCGCCCGCCACGCGTTCGCGACGTCGGGCTTCGAGCGCACGACCATCCGGGCGGTGGCCGCCGACGCCGGCGTCGACCCCGCCCTGGTCATGCAGCACTACGGCAGCAAGGAGGGCCTGTTCGCGGCGTCCGCCGCGTGGGCCGAGCAGCACGAGTCGATGCTCACGGCGGCGCCCGCCGACCTGCCCCGCGCGGCGCTGGACGACCTGCTGAGCCGCTTCGAGGACCCCGCAGGCGGAGAGGCGGCGATCGCGCTCATGCGCAGTTGCCTGACCCACCCGGTCGCCGCCCGGGTGATGCGCGACGACGTGATGTGCGACCGCAAGGCGGCCGTCGAGGCCGCGCTCGAGGGGCCCGACGCGGCCCTGCGCGCAGGCGTGTTCGCCGCCGTCATGATGGGACTCAGCATGGCGCGCTACCTGCTCGAGGTGCCGCCGGTGTGCGACGCGACCGCGGAGGAGCTCCACCGCGTGGTGGAGCCCCTCCTGCGGGCGCTGGTCGAACCGCCTACGGCTTGAGGACCACCTTCACGCAGCCGTCGGTCTTCTCCTGGAACATCCGGTAGGCGTCCGGGGCCTCGTCCAGGCTCAGGCTGTGGGTGTGGAAGGTGTCCACGCCGAACGCGTCGCCCTCGAGCAGCAGCGGCAGGATCTCCGGCGCCCAGCGCTTCACGTTGCCCTGGCCCATGGTCAGGTTGATCTGCTTGTCGAAGATCGTCAGCATCGGCAGCGGGTCGGCCATCCCGCCGTACACGCCGGACAGGCTGATCGTGCCGCCGCGGCGGACCATGTCGATGGCGGTGTAGAGCGCACCGAGGCGGTCGACGCCGGCCGTCTCGAAGACCGGCTTGGCCACGAAGTCGGGCAGCAGGCCGGCGATCTTCTGGACGGTCTTGTTGACCGGTGAGCCGTGGGCCTCCAGGCCGACGGCGTCGACGACCGAGTCCGGGCCGCGCCCGTCGGTCATCTCGCGGACGACCTCGCCGAGGTCCTCGTGCTCGGTGAGGTCCAGGACCTCGACGCCGCGCACGCGCTGGCGCTGCAGCCGCTCCGCCACGAGGTCCACGCCGATGACCCGGTAGCCCTTGTGCTGCGCGATGCGGCAGGCCATGTCGCCGATCGGGCCGAGGCCCAGCACGACGACGGTCCCGCCGTCGGGGACGTGCGCGTACTCGACGGCCTGCCAGGCCGTGGGCAGCACGTCGGACAGGTAGACGAAGCGCTCGTCCGGCAGGCCGTCCGGCACCTTGACGTGGGTGAACTGCGCCTGCGGCACCCGCAGGAACTCGGCCTGGCCGCCCGGGACCTGCCCGTAGAGCTCGGAGTAGCCGAAGATCGGCGCGCCCATGCCCTGGTCGCGGACCTGGGTGGTCTCGCACTGGGTCGGCAGCCCGCGGGTGCACATCCAGCAGTGCCCGCAGGCGATCTGGAACGGGATGACGACGCGGTCGCCGACCTTGAGGTCGCCCGTCTCGGTGCCCGTCTCGACGACGATCCCCATCGGCTCGTGCCCGAGGATGTCCCCCTTGTGCATGAACGGGCTCAGCGGCTCGTACAGGTGCAGGTCGGACCCGCAGATGTTCGTCGTCGTGATCTTGATGATCGCGTCGGTGGGTTCCTGGATCGTCGGGTCCGGGACCTCCTCGACGCTGACCTTCTTCTTCCCCTGCCAGGTGAGAGCTCTCATACAGGTCCCGTTGCCCGCACGCCCGCGAGGTATCCCCGACACTGGGGGCGTGACCCTGCTCCTGCTGTCCACGGCCGACACCGACCTGCTGGCCGCCCGCGCCGTCCCCGAGCCGGCGCTCCCGCTGCGGCTGGGCAACCCCGCGCGGCTGTCCGGCCCCGTCGACCTGGACGGCGTCTCGCTCGTCGTCGTGCGCCTGCTCGGCGGCCGGCGGGCATGGGACGGCCTCGACGACCTCGTCGCCGCCTGCGCCGCCGCCCGCGTCCCGCTCGTCGCTCTCGGCGGCGAGGGCTCGGTCGACGCCGAGCTGACGCAGCTGTCGACCGTCGCCCCCGGCGTCGTCGCCGACGCGGCGGGCTACCTGCGCGAGGGCGGCACGGAGAACCTGCGCGAGCTGGTCGCGTTCCTGTCCGACACCGTGCTCCTGACCGGCCACGGCTTCGCGCCGCCCGCACCCCTGCCGGCCCACGGCGTGCACGGCGAGCGGGCCCTGCTCCCTGAGCGCCCCACCGTCGGAGTCGTGTTCTACCGGGCGCACGCGCTGTCCGGGAACACCGCCTTCGTCGACGTCCTGTGCGACGCCGTCGAGGCCGCCGGCGCCAACGCGCTGCCGGTCTACGTCGCCTCGCTGCGCCCCGACGCCGACGGCCGGGTCGCCGCCGTCGAGGAGCTGCTCGCCGGCAAGGTCGACAGCCTCGTCGTCACCGTCCTGGCCGGCGGCGGCTCCAACGCCTCCGACACCGAGGGCTGGGACGCCCGTGCGCTGGCCGCCCTCGACGTCCCCGTCCTGCAGGGCCTGTGCGTCACCACCAGCCGCGCCGCCTGGGACGCCTCCGACGCCGGCCTCGCGCCGATCGACGCCGCCATGCAGGTCGCCATCCCCGAGT
>JAOPWW010000001.1 GCA_025965495.1 Frankiales bacterium | reverse complement strand
TCGCCGCGAAGCGCGCGGCGACCGCTCCGGCCCGCACCCCTGCCGTCGCCCGCACCCCGCGCCGCACCGGCGGACCGGACGCTCCCGAGACCGTCGTCGGGCGCAATCCCGTCGTGGAGGCGCTCCGGGCGAAGGTCCCCGCGACCGCGCTCCACGTCGCTCTCGGCATGGACGCCGACGAGCGCGTCACCGAGGCCGTGGCACTGGCGAGCAAGGCCGGCGTCGCGCTCATGGAGATGACGCGCCTGGCCATGGACAAGATGACCGGCGGCGCGCTGCACCAGGGCCTCGCGCTCACGGTCCCGCCGTACACCTACCTGCACCCCGACGAGCTGCTCGAGCGGGCGCTCGCCGCCGACGTCCCCCTCCTGGTCGCCCTCGACGGCGTGACCGACCCCCGCAACCTCGGCGCCGTGGTCCGCAGCGCGGCGGCCTTCGGGGCGCAGGGCGTGCTCGTGCCGGAGCGCCGCGCGGCCGGCATGACGGCTGCGGCCTGGCGGACCTCCGCCGGTGCGGCCGCCCGCCTGCCGGTGGCCCGCTGCACCAACCTGGTCCGGACGCTGGCGGCCTACAAGGAGGCCGGGCTGTTCGTCGCGGGCCTCGCGGCCGACGGCGACACCGACCTGGACGCGCTCGAGGTGGCGACCAGCCCGCTCGTGCTGGTGGTCGGGAGCGAGGGCGAGGGCCTGGGGCGCCTGGTCGCGGAGACCTGCGACGTCACCGTCTCGATCCCGATGGTCGCGACCAGCGAGTCGCTGAACGCCGGGATCGCGGCGGCCGTGGCGCTGGCCGAGGTCGCCCGCCGCCGGCGACTCACCGCGTGAGGGACGTCACCGCCGTGTGACGACCGGGTGACGGCCCGTGTCGGGTAGGGCAACGGGCCGGACTTCTTGTCAGAAGGGGTTCCCCTGGTGGCTGAACGGCCGTACAGTCCCCTTCGCAAGCGCCCGGCACCGCTCCTGGTGACCGTTGCTGAGGAAGGACCCGCGGACGTGCGACTCCTGCGCCACCCCTCTGCTCCGGTCGCGGACGCCCCCGCCCTGTCGCTGGTCGTCGGTCCCACGGTGCTGGCTCCCGGGCTCCAGGCCGACGAGCTGACCGGCCTCGTGGAGCTCGTCGAGATCGCCGACCCCGACGCCGTCGCCGCGGCCGAGATCGCCGCCGAGGTCGAGGCCGAGCTCGCCCTCGACCTGGCCGCGAGCGCCCTCGACGCCGAGATCGCCCAGGCCGAGTCGCTCGTCGAGGAGCTCGCCGGCGAGGTCCGCGACTCCGCGTCCGCCCCGGCGTCGCTCGGCGCGGACGACGCGCTCGTGCTCGCGGCCCGCTCCGGCGACGACGCCGCCCTCACCCAGCTGCTGACGAAGTACCGCGCCTTCGCCCGGGTCAAGGCCCGCTCCTACTTCCTCGTCGGCGCGGACCGCGAGGACATCGTGCAGGAGGGGATGATCGGCCTCTACAAGGCCATCCGCGACTTCAACCCCGAGCTGCAGACCTCCTTCCGGGCCTTCGCCGAGCTGTGCGTCACGCGGCAGATCATCACCGCGATCAAGACCGCGACCCGGCAGAAGCACGGCCCGCTGAACAACTACGTGTCCTTCCACCGCCCGCTGTCCGGCGAGGACGACGGCGGCGAGCGCACCCTGGCCGACGTCCTGCCGACGGTCGCCATCAGCGACCCCGCCGAGCTGGTCATCAGCGCCGAGCGCATCCGGGCCCTGCAGCTGCACTTCGACGAGGTGCTGTCCGACCTCGAGACCGAGGTCCTGCGCCTCTACGTCGAGGGCAAGAGCTACCAGGAGATCGCCGAGCGGCTGCAGCGCCACGTCAAGACGATCGACAACGCGCTGCAGCGCATCAAGAAGAAGCTCGAGGGGCACCTGCGCGCCCGCTCCGCCGCCGACGCGGGCTGACCGCGCCCTAGACTGCAGCAGCGCCCGGCCGGGCAGTCGGCGGCCGGGTGTCCGCCGGCCCCCCTCCCGGCGCGCACCTCCTCCGTCCTGGAGCACCGCCATCTCCCGCGACGCCGCGACCACGCGCCCCCTGTCGGCAGACCAGCTCCGCGCCCTGCACGGCTCCGCCGTCCCGCAGTCGCGGGTCGACCTGCAGGGCCGCGTCCTCGCGGTCAACCGTGCGATGGAGGAGCTGCTGGGCGCCCCGGCCGCGGAGGTCGTCGGCCGGGACGCGCTCGGGATGTACGCGCCCGAGGACCGGGACGCGCTGGAGAGCGCTCTCGCCGACCTCGCCGAGGGCCGGACGCACTACGTCCAGCAGGAGCACACCCTGCTGCGCGCCGACGGGTCGCGGCTGCGGGTCGTCATGACCGTCACCACCGTCGTGGCCGAGGACGGGAGCACCGTGCTCGCCGGCTCGGCGCAGGACCTCACCGCCGTCCGGGCCGCCGAGCAGGCCGCCACGCAGCACGCCGAGCGGCTCGACGCCCTCCTGCGGGCCGTCCCGGGCGCGGTGTGGACCTTCGACGCCGACGGCGTCTGCACGACCTCGCAGGGCCGGGCCGTGGAGCACTTCGGCGCGCCCGACGGCGGCTGGGTCGGCCAGCCCCTGCTCGAGGCCTACGCCGAGGAGCCCGCCGCGCAGGCCGCGCTGCAGGCCTGCCTGGCCGGCGTGCCCGTCCACACCGTCCTGGACCTCGTCGGGCGGGTCTGGGACTGCCACTACTCGCCCCTGCGGGACGACGCCGGCCGGGTCGTCGGCGGCACGGGCATCGCGGTCGACGTCACCGGCGCGGCCACTGCGGAGCGCGAGGTGCGGGCCAACGAGCGTCGGCTGCGGGCCCTGCTGCGCTCCGCCGCCGACGTCGCCCTCGTGCTGGACCGCCGCGGGACGGTCCGCTGGGTCGGCGCGTCGGTCGCCGCCCACTTCGGCCACCAGCCGCAGACGCTGCTGGGGTCGGACTCGAGCGAGCTCGACCACCCCGACGACCGGCCGGTGATCGAGGCCGCGTGGCGGCGCGTGCTCGCGGCGCCGGAGACCGTGGAGCGGGTCGAGGC
>JAOPWW010000538.1 GCA_025965495.1 Frankiales bacterium | reverse complement strand
ACACGGCAGCGGCGGCGGTGGCCGCAGCGGAGGCGGGTGCGGGAGCGGGTGCGGGTGCGGCAGCGGCCTCGACGGCCGCCTCGAGGGCGGCGAGGTGGCCGAGGGCGCGGTCCTGGAACGCCGCGAGGTCGGACCGGTCGCCGGACAGCAGGGAGGCCGCGAGGCCGGGGGCGCCCGCCTCGACCGCCCCGGCGGCGAGGGTCAGGTCGGTCTCGAGCGAGCTCCGGATCCCGTCGATCTCGCGCAGCAGCGCGTCCAGCGCTGCCACGCGGGGCGCGCCGGGGCGCCCGCCGGGGAGCGGACGACGGGTCGTCGGGGGCGTCGGCACGTCAGGGGAGGGCTCCTGCCCTCCGTGTGCCTTGCTGCCGTCCACGCTGTGCGTCCCTCTCGTCGTGGTGTCCCGGTCCTGTTTCGCCGTCGGGCCACCGATCCCTGCCTGTGCGGGGCCACGACCTGCAGGCCTGCCCGCCCACCTGTCCAACGCACGTCGGCTGCCAGACTCGCGCCGTGCCGACCCGTGACCTGTCCCACTCTGGTGCGTCCCGTGCGGCCGCGCTCGACGACACCGGGCGTCCAGTCGCCCTCCCGGCTGCGGTGTCCCGCGTCGTCAGCCTCGTGCCCTCGCTGTCGGAGTCGGTCGCCGTCACTGCCCCGGGCCTGCTCGTCGGGGCGACCGACTGGTGCTCGGAGCCGGCGGACCTCGACGTCGCCCGGGTCCGGGGTACGAAGAACCCCGACGTCGAGGCCGTCGTCGCGCTGCGGCCCGACGTCGTGCTGGCGAACGCGGAGGAGAACCGCGAGGTCGACCTGCAGGCCCTGCGCGACGCCGGGCTCGCCGTCTGGGTCACCTCGCCGCAGACCGTCCCGGAGGCGCTGCTGTCGCTGGAGCGGGCGCTCGCGGCCTGCGGGCTGGACCGGCCGGAGTGGCTGGACCGCGCCGACGCCGCCTGGGCCGAGCCGTGGACCGGGCCGAGGCGCACGGCCGTCGTGCCGGTGTGGCGGCGGCCCTGGATGGCGCTCGGCCGGGACACCTTCGCCGGCGACGTCCTGTCCCGCCTCGGCGTCGACCACGTGCTGAGCGCGCACGAGGAGCGCTACCCGCGGTTCACCCCGCCGGTGGACGGCATCGACCTGGTCGTCCTGCCCGACGAGCCGTACCTGTTCACCCCCGACGACGGCCCCGAGGCCTTCCCGGGCGTGCCCTTCGCCTGCGTCAGCGGGCGCCACCTCACCTGGTACGGCCCGTCGCTGGCCGAGGCCCGGTCCGTCCTGCTGGAGCAGCTGTCATGACGCCCGTCACCAAGGTCGCCGCCGGGGAGCTCGTCCCCGGTCACCCCACGCCCGGGATGCGCCGGGAGGCCGCCGTCGTGCTCGACGACGTCTGGTCGGGCCGCGTCCTCACCGACCCGGGCGCCACGAGCGGCTGGCACCACCACGGCGACCACGACACGGTGGCCTACGTCGTGCGCGGGGTGTTCGCCGTGGAGACGGCCGACGGCGTCGTGCGCGGCGAGCCGGGCGACTTCGTGCACGTGCCGGCCCGGACGGTCCACCGCGAGAGCAACCCGACGGCGGAGACCGCCGAGGTCGTGCTGGTGCGGCGCGGGACCGGCGAAGTGGTCGTGAACGTGGACGGCCCGACCTAGGCGAGACCCCGGGCCGCGAAGGCCTGCGTCGCGAGCCCCGCCTCCTTGGTGCCGTACAGCGCCTTGACCGTGGCGATCGTCGTCGCGGCGGCCGCGCGCATCGTGGTGTCGGGCGCGAAGGAGTACTGCGCCCGGACGATGGCGGTGTCGGCGTGGGTCGCCCCGATCCGTGTCCGGACGCCGTAGAGCGCGCTCGACCAGATCTCGCCGTCGGCGTGGACCTCACCGACGACCGAGCCCGGGTAGGTCTTCGTGCCGTCGGTCCGCCGGAGGCAGTGCGGTGCGCGGCTCGTGTAGCTGACGCTGTCCCAGTCGGCGACGCACGGTGCGTCCGGCGTCGGGGCGTACCGGCTGCTGACCGCGACGGCCCAGTAGTCGCCGAAGCCCTCGCCGACGCTGCCGGCCTCCTCGGTGCTGCCGAACCCGGGCACCTGGCTGTCCTGGATCGCGTGGCCGTACTCGTGGAGGACCACCTCCGCGTCCTCGGCGTCGTCGACCCCGCCCTTGCCGAACTTCAGCAGGTCGTCCTTCTGGTCGCCGTTGAAGTAGCTGTTGTCGACGCCGTACTGGTCGATCTTCATCCGCTGCGGCTCGGCGTTGACGTCCGTGAACCCGAGCTCGCGCAGGTACAGCTGCGCCTGGGTGGCCCAGTAGTAGGCCATGACCTGCTCGAAGCGGTCGTCGTCGCGCGAGTAGGTGAACGGCGCCTGCGCGAGTGGCCCGGTGCCGGAGTCGACGTAGGCGTAGTCGCCGTGCAGGAGGCCGCTGCCGTCGAGGTGGGTCAGCGTGCGGGTGACGTAGGCCGTCTGCAGCGCCGGGTAGTCGGCGTCCTTCTGGTCGGTGAGCGTCTGGTCCTGCAGCTGCGCGACGGGGTTGGGCGCGAAGACGGTGG
>JAOPWW010000529.1 GCA_025965495.1 Frankiales bacterium | reverse complement strand
CGGCCGGTCCGAGGCCCTCGCCGGGTGCGGGGCGGTCCCGTCGCCGTCGTCGGCCGGCCCCTGCCGGGACGCGCTGGAGCGGGTCCGCGCAGGCCGCCCGGCCGACGGCGGACCGTCCTGCGCCGTCGAGCCGGTCCTCGTGGAGGGCTACACCTGGGGCGCCGTCGTCGTCGTCGACCCCGCCACCGACCGGTCGACGGCGCTGGCCTCCTTGGCGGACCTCGCCACCTTCGTGAGCATGGTGGTCGTCAACACCGAGCAGCAGCGCGCGCTGCACGACGCCGCGCGCACGGACGCCCTCACCGGGACCGCGAACCGGCGGGCGTTCGACGAGCGGCTCACCGTGGAGCTCGAGCGCTCGCTGCGGCACGGGACGCCGCTGACCCTCGCCCTGCTCGACGTCGACCGGTTCAAGCAGGTCAACGACGAGCACGGGCACGCCGTCGGCGACCGGGTGCTCGTCGAGCTGTGCCGCCGCACGCAGCCGGGCCTGCGCAGCATCGACCTGCTGGCGCGCGTCGGCGGTGACGAGTGGGCGCTCCTGCTCCCCGAGACCGACGCCGCGGAGGCGGAGGCGGCGCTGGAGCGGGTGCGCGACCGCGTGGGGGCCGAACCGCTGGGCGGCATCGCCGTCACGGTCACCGTCGGGGCGGCGGTCACCCGGCCCGAGCGCTCGAGCGCCTCGTCGCTGTACCGCGCCGCCGACGACGCCCTCTACGCCGCCAAGGCGGCCGGCCGCGACCGCGTGGCCGTGGTCTAGGAGGGCCCGGGGCCCGCGGCCGTCGGGGCGGGTGCCGCGGCGGTGTCCTGCTGCGCCGACAGGGCGAACTTCGCGTCGAGGCTGGCCGGGTCGGCGAGGTAGCCGCGCACCAGCGTGGCGAGCTGCGCCGCGTGGGCGCCGTCGACGATGCGGTGGTCGGCGGTCGCCGTCATGACCAGCCGGGGGCGCACGACGACCTCGCCGTCGACGGCCATGGGGGCGTCCTGCACGGCGCCGACGCAGACGTACAGGGGCGTGCGCGCCAGCGGGACCTGCGCGACGTAGCCCTCGTCGAGCCCGAACGAGCCGATGTTGGTGACCATCAGGGAGCCGAGCGGGTGCGCCGGCTGCCCGAAGGCCTTCACCCCGATGCCGCCGTTGAGCAGGGACGCGACCATGAGCACCGGCCTGAGCAGGAACCACGGCACCAGGCGGGCGATCCCGCTCGTCGTCTCGTAGGCCCTGTCCTGGCGGGCCCGCAGCCGGGCCGCGCCGGCCTCGAGCTCCCGGGCCACCTCCACCAGGGTCTTGGTGTCGACGTCGCGCACCTTCCACGGGGCGAGGTCCAGCCCGCCCTCGATGTCGACGGCGAAGGCGACGTCGTGCGCCGCGAAGGGCACGAGGCGGCCGAAGACGACCCGGTGGTGGAAGGCCGGGACCTGCTCGATCCCGCGCTGGAACGCCAGGCCGACGACGAGGCCCGGGCTGACCCGGACGCCGTGCTCCTGCTGCAGCCGCCGGCAGTGCGCGAGGACCGCGCTGGCGTCGACGGCCATCCGGGCGTAGAGCCGGCTCTCCCGCGGCGCGCGCCAGGTCGCGATGGCGATCTTGCGGCGGACGCTGGCTCTCGGCACGGAGGCAGCCTGCCACCCCGCGCTCAGCAGCGTGCGGGGGTCGGCGCCTTCCCGGTGACGAGGTAGGTGTCGACCGGGTCGACGATGCAGTCGGGGGCGCCGGCGCGGTAGACGGTGTGGCCGTCGCCGTCGTGGGTCAGGAGCACGCCGTGGCTCAGCTGCCCCGCGAGCGCGACGGCCCAGCGGTACGGCGTGGCCGGGTCGCGGGTGGTGCCGATGACCACGACCGGCGGCATCCCCGGTGCCGTGACGCGACGGGGGCGGCCCGACGGCGGGACCGGCCAGGAGGCGCAGGCCAGGCCCGACAGCGCGATGGACGGGCCGAAGCGGGGGCTGTCCTTCGCCACCCTCTCGGCCAGCGCGGTGAACGGCGCGGCGTCCCGGGGCCAGGGGCGGTCGAGGCAGTTGACGGCGAGGTTGGCCTCACTGACGTTCGTGTACCCCTCGGGGCCGCGCTCGAGGTAGCTGTCCGACAGCGCCAGCAGCTGCTCGCCGCTGCCGTGCTCGGCCTGCACCAGGGCGTCGGAGATCGCCGGCCAGCCCGACTCCCGGCTGTACAGGCCCGCCCCGACACCGAGGCTGAACTCCCCCGGGCCGACGTCGCGACCGCCGGAGCCGGGCAGGGGCGTGCGCTCGACCTTCGCCGCGAGCCGGTCGTAGGCCGCCCCGAGGTCGCCCGCGACGGCCCGTCGGAACGGGCAGCGCGTCTCCTGGCAGTCCTGCAGGTAGGCGTCCAGGGCCTCGTCGAAGCCGCGGGACTGGCCCTCGAGCAGCGCGTCCCAGGTCAGGGCCGGGTCGAGGGCGCCGTCCAGGACCATGGCCCTGACACGGGTCGGGTAGCGGTCGAGGTACTGGGCGCCGATCGAGGTGCCGTAGGAGTAGCCGAGGTAGGTGAGCTTCGGGTCGCCGAGGCTGGCGCGCAGGCGGTCGAGGTCGCCGGCGGCCTCACGGGTGGAGACGTGGGCGAGCACGGCGCCGCTGCGGGCCTCGCAGCCCCTCGCGAGCGCCGCGTTGCCCTTCTCGTAGGCGGTGAGCTCCGCGGCGTCGTCCGGCGTGGGGTCGAGAGCGAAGTAGCGGTCGAGCTCGGCGGTGCTGGCGCACCGGACCGGGTCGCTCCTGCCGACCCCGCGCGGGTCGAACGCGACGAGGTCGAACCGCTCGCGGACCTCCTGCGGCAGGCCCCCGTAGGCCGCGCGCAGGTAGTCGACGGCGCTGGCGCCGGGGCCGCCGGGGTTGACGACCAGCGAGCCGATCCGCGCACCCGTGGCGGGCCTGCGCACGACGGCGAGGTCGAGGGTCTTGCCGTCCGGCTCGGACTCCACCAGCGGCACGGGCAGCGTCGAGCAGGAGAACCCGTCCCCGCAGTCCTTCCACACCAGCCGGGCGGGCGGGCGGGCCGGCGTCGGCGAGGGCGCGCTGGCACGCGGACGGGGCTGGG
>JAOPWW010000487.1 GCA_025965495.1 Frankiales bacterium | reverse complement strand
CCGTCAGACCTTGAGCACGACCGACTTCACGATCTTGTCCGCGAAGGTCTGGTTCTTCTTGTCCCAGATCGGCCACAGGAAGCCCAGCAGGAGCGGCAGGGCGTCGAGGATGTGGGCGAACTGCCGGCCGATGCCGGCGCCCGCCCCGATGACCTGGCCGTCGGAGATCGCCACGACCTTGGTGCCGACGAGCTGCCGGCCGGGCGTCTGGCCCTTGGTCCCGGTGAGGTAGCCGAAGACGAGCAGCAGCGCGAGGTTCGCCACCTGGCCGAGGGCGGTGCTCACCTGGGCCAGGACCTGGCTGACGACGACCGCGATGACGGTGTCGATCACGTAGCCGCCCGCGCGCAGGCCCCAGGACGCGAGCGGCGGCCCGAGCCACTCGCCGCCGGGTCCGACGACGCCGCTCGGGCTGCCGCCGTACCCGGGAGCAGCCCCGTAGCCGCCGGGGGCGCCGTACCCCTGAGGCGGTGCGCCGTAGCCGGCGGGAGCGCCGTAGCCCTGGGGCGTCGCGCCGTAGCCGGCGGGCGGAGGCACGCCGTAGCCGCCCCCCTGCGGCGGCGAGCCGTAGCCGGCCGGCGGGCCGTACGGGTCCGGCGCGGGCTGCCCGGAGGACGGCTGTCCGGGCGCGGCGAACGGGTCGGCAGGCGCGCCCGACGTGGGCTCACCCTGCCCCTTGTCGAACGACGGGGTGGACATGCGGCCTCCTGCTGCTGGGGAGCGCCGCGCACGACGCCCCGGCGCCCCGGACGGGACGCCCGGCGAGCCTGGAGGACCGGACACAGGGCGTCAAGGTGCTCGGACCGGGCTGTGGACAGGCCTCGGTAGGCTGCCGAGCGCTCGGTCGCCGGGGCAGGCTGTCCCTCGCCGGACCGCCCGACCGCACCCGCGACCCGCCGCTCCTGCACCGCCCGTCCGGCACCTGCTCCGCCTTGAACCTGCTCCGCCCCGCACCCGCCTGCTCCCCTGCACCTGCCCTGCACCGCACCAGCTCCCGGAGGTCCCGCTGTCCGCCCGCCTGGTCGTGCTCGCCTCGGGGGAGGGCCGGACCCTGCAGGCGCTGCTGGACGCCGCCGTGGGGGACTACCCCGCCCGGGTCGTCGCCGTGGGCAGCGACCGGCCGGGTGCCCGGGCGCTCGAGCGCGCCGGTGACCTGCCGACCTTCGTGGTCCCGCTGACCCAGCCGCGCGCGCAGTGGGACGCCGACCTCGCCGAGGCCGTCGCCGCCCACGAGCCCGACCTGGTGGTCTGCGCCGGCTTCATGCGGATCCTCGGGCCGGCGTTCCTCAGCCGCTTCACCGTCACCAACACCCACCCCGCGCTGCTGCCGAGCTTCCCGGGGGCCCACGCCGTGCCGGACGCGCTCGCCTACGGGGTCAAGGTCACCGGCGTCACCGTCCACCTGGTGGACGAGGGCGTGGACACCGGTCCCGTCGTCGCCCAGGCCGCCGTCCCGGTCCTGCCCGGTGACACCGAGAGCTCCCTGCACGCCCGCATCCAGGACGTCGAGCAGCCGCTCTACGTCGACGCCGTCGCGCGGCTCGCCCGCGGTGGCTGGACCGTCGAAGGAAGGACCGTCGTCCTGTGAGCAGCACGATCCCGATCACGCGCGCCCTCGTGAGCGTCTACGACAAGACCGGCCTCGAGGAGCTCGGCGCCGCCCTGCAGAAGGCCGGGGTCGAGGTCGTCAGCACCGGCTCGACCGCCGCCCGGCTGCGCGAGGCCGGCGTCGACGTCACGCCGGTGGACGCCCTCACCGGCTTCCCCGAGTGCCTCGACGGCCGGGTCAAGACGCTGCACCCGAAGGTCCACGCCGGGATCCTGGCCGACCGCCGGCTGCCCGACCACGTGCAGCAGCTGAGCGACCTCGAGATCGAGCCGTTCGACCTCGTCGTCGTCAACCTCTACCCGTTCACCCAGACCGTCGAGAGCGGCGCGAGCCCGGACGAGTGCGTCGAGCAGATCGACATCGGCGGCCCGACGATGGTCCGCGCGGCGGCCAAGAACCACCCGAGCGTCGCCGTCGTGGTGAGCCCCGACAGCTACGGCGAGGTCGTCGCGATGCTGGAGGGCGGCGGCTCCACGTTCGAGCAGCGCCGCCGGCTGGCGAGCCTGGCCTTCCAGCACACCGCGGCCTACGACGTCGCCGTCGCCTCCTGGTTCGCGAACACCTACGACGCGTCCGGGTCCGAGAACGGCTTCCCCGACTTCGTCGGCGCGACCTGGCAGCGCAGCGACGTGCTGCGCTACGGCGAGAACCCGCACCAGTCGGCCGCGCTGTACCTGAACGGCTTCCCGGGCCTCGCGGCCGGCGAGCAGCTGCACGGCAAGGAGATGTCCTACAACAACTACGTCGACGGCGACGCCGCCTGGCGGGCCGCCCACGACCACGGCGACGCCCCCACGGTGGCGATCATCAAGCACGCGAACCCGTGCGGGATCGCCGTCGGCGCCGACGTCGCCGAGGCCCACCGCCGGGCGCACGCCTGCGACCCTGTCAGCGCCTTCGGCGGCGTCATCGCGACGAACGTCCCGGTGTCCCTGGCCATGGCCGAGCAGGTCGCCGAGGTGTTCACCGAGGTCGTCGTCGCGCCCGGGTTCGAGGACGGCGCGGCGGAGCTGCTCGCCAAGA
>JAOPWW010000392.1 GCA_025965495.1 Frankiales bacterium | reverse complement strand
GCCTTGAGCTGCTGCAGCACGAGCAGGGCGGAGGCCGTCCCGTCGACGGCGACCAGCGCGACCGCGCGCTCCGGCAGCTGGGGGACGAGCTTGAGCCGCAGCCGCGTGACGACGCCGAGCGTGCCCTCGCTGCCGACGAGCAGCTGCCCGAGGTCGTAGCCGGTCTGGTCCTTGGCGAGCCCGCCGAGCCGCGACAGCACCGACCCGTCGGCGAGCACCGCCTCGACGCCCGCGACCTGCGCGGCCATCGACCCGTAGCGCAGGACCCGGATGCCGCCGGCGTTGGTGGCGGCCAGCCCACCGACCGTGGCGCTGTCGCGGGCGGCCAGGTCGACGCCGAAGTCGAGCCCGGCCGCGCGCGCGTGCGCCTGCAGGTCCGCGAGCGTCACGCCCGCCCCGACCGTCACCTGCTGGGAGGGCAGGTCGACGTCGTCGAGCGTGGACAGGCGGCGCAGCGACAGCAGCACCTCGCCGCC
Source organism: Frankiales bacterium (assembly GCA_025965495.1). Taxonomy (GTDB): domain Bacteria; phylum Actinomycetota; class Actinomycetes; order Mycobacteriales; family SCTD01; genus RYN-122. The sequence continues at coordinate 4,397 of JAOPWW010000392.1, read as the reverse complement.
CGCCGGGATCGCCGCGCCGACGAGTCCGGTGTTGCCGCCCTGGAGCACGACGGCGGCGCCGTGCCGGCCGCACGCAAGGACGACGGCGGCGACCTCGGCGGTGGACCCGGGGCGCACGACGGCGACCGAGCGGCCCGTGAAGCGGCGGGTCCAGTCGGTCTCGTAGGAGCTGCGGAGGTCGTCGTCGGTGAGGACGTGGTCGGCGCCGACGGCGGCGCGCAGGTCCGCGAGCAGGTCGGCGATCACAGGACCTGGAGCCGCAGCGTGGCGGGGTGCGCCTCGAGTGCGGCGAGGACGTCGGGTCCGAGCGCCGCGCTGACGTCGACCACGACGTAGCCGACCTCGCCCCGCGTCGAGAGCAGCTCGGCCTCGACGTTCACGCCGTGCTCGGCGAGCAGCGCGTTCACCGCGCCGAGGACGCCGGGGGTGTTCGTGTGGAGCAGCAGCAGCCGGCAGCAGCCCTCCTGCCGCGGCAGCGCCACCGACGGCAGGTTCACCGACAGGGACGTGTCGCCCTCGACGGCGAAGGTCCGGAGCTTGCCCGCGACGAAGTTGCCGATGTCCTGCTGCGCCTCCTCGGTGGAGCCGCCGACGTGGGGCGTGAGGATGACGTTCGGCAGACCGCGGAGGTCGGAGACGAACTCCTCCTCCTTGCTCTTGGGCTCGCTCGGGAAGACGTCGATGGCGGCGCCGGCGAGGTGACCGCTCTCGAGGTGGCGGCGCAGGGCGGCGGTGTCCAGGACGAAGCCGCGCGACAGGTTGAGGAACATGGACCCGGGCCGCATCCGGGCCAGCTGGGCCTCGCCGAAGATGAGGTTGTTGGTCGGGCGTCCGTCGACGTGCAGCGACACGACGTCGACCGTCTCGAGCAGCTCCTCGAGGGTCCCGCAGCGGCGGGCGTTGCCGAGCGCGAGCCGGTCGGCGGTGTCGAAGAAGAACACGCTCATGCCCATGGCCTCGGCGAGGACCGACAGCTGGGTGCCGATGTTGCCGTAGCCGACGATGCCCAGCCGGCGACCGCGGACCTCGTGGCTGCCCGTGGCGGACTTGTCCCAGACGCCGGCGTGCATGGCGGTGTTCTTGTCGGTCAGCCGCCGGGTCAGCGCGACGATCTCGCCGATGGCCAGCTCGACGACGCTGCGGGTGTTCGAGAACGGCGCGTTGAACACGGCGACGCCGGAGCGGGTCGCGGCCGCGAGGTCGATCTGGTTCGTGCCGATGCAGAAAGCCCCGACGGCGCGCAGCAGCGGCGCCGCGGCCAGGGCCTTCTCGGTGAGGTGCGTGGTGCTGCGCAGCCCGAGCAGCTCGACGTCGCCGAGGCGCGCCACCAGCTCGTCCTCGTCGAGGGCCTTGCTCACCCGCTCGACCTCGTACCCGGCCGCCTCCAGGATCCCGGCGGCGTCCGGGTGGATGTTCTCGAGCAGGAGGGCCTTGCCACGAGGCTGGTTCACGTGGCGTGAGGTTACCGGGACCGCCGTCCTACCGCCGGGGCCGGTTCTGCTCGATCCAGGCGTCCATGTCGGCCCAGGTGCGGAACAGCCAGTCGACCTGCTCGGCCCGGTCGCGCGGGACGTCGTCGGCGTCGACGAACTGCCACTTCAGCCGGACCGGGTGCCGCAGCGGCAGGTGCCGCCACAGGTCGGCGGGGCTGCTGAGGTCGTCGAGGCCGGCATGCGCGACGAACACGACGTCGGCGTGGGGAGCGGCCTGCAGCGCCGCGGCGACGCCACCGGGCTTGGGCGGCAGCAGGTAGCGCAGCCGCTCGGCCTTGCGCGCGGCGTCTTCGAGCCCCCGCCCGCGCAGGTGCTCGATCGCCCGGCGGCGACGGCCCGGGGTGAAGTTCCCGCCCTCCGGGAAGATCAGCAGGGCGTCCTGCGTGCCCAGCCCGCGGGCGACGTCGGCGACGAGCTGCTCGGTGTCGCCCCCGCTCGGCAGGAACGCGCTCGGCAGGCGGCCCAGGTAGAGGTCCACGAGCGGGTCGAGCCGCAGCAGGTCCTTGAGCACGATCCGCGGCCGGCGCAGGTGGTCGCGGTCCAGCAGTGTCTGCACCAGCAGCAGCGAGTCGCCGGGACCGGCGTGCCGGGACAGCACGAGCATCGCGTTCTCCGAGCCCGGCACGCCGTCGTCCAGGGGCGACCAGCCGAGCTCGTCGGTGACCAGCTGCAGGCCGCCGAGCAGCCGGGCGAAGCGGACCGCCTCGTCGAGCAGGGCGCGCAGGACGACGTAGTGCAGCGTCTCGTCGCGGGCGCGCCCGAGCAGGAACAGGCCGGTGGCCGCGACCAGCCCGAGCACCTCCAGCAGCAGGAGCACGACGGCGTAGGCGAGCACCCGCAGGGCGCGGCTGCGGACCGAGGGGAGCAGCGCGGCGAGGACCGCCAGCGGGACCGTCACCGGCAGCGTCCCGACCAGCAGCAGGGCCGCGACCGCCACGACGACGACCTGCAGCGGCCGGCGGACGACCCGGGGCGGCGGCCTCACCCGAGCACCCCGGACGCCAGGTACGCGCTCGTCGCCTGGTACGCGGTGTCGACCCGTGCCCCCACGCGGCGGGTGTCCCGGTAGCGCAGGTCCTGCCGCACAGAGGGTGCGTCGTCGCCGGTCGGCAGCACGTGCACCTGGACGCCCTCGGGCAGGGACGCCGTGTCGGCGGCGAACCGGTGCCGGCGCGCGACCTCGAAGGCGACGGTCGCGACGTGCCAGGGCCGGGTGGGGGCGGTGAGCGGACGCTCGATCCGCCCCACCTGCAGGACGTGGACCGTGTCGGCGCCGAGCTCGACGGCGCGCCCGACGGGGATGGAGTGGACCAGCCCGCCGTCCAGGAAGTGCTCCCCGCCGACCCGCTCCGGCGGCAGCAGGCCGGGCACCGCGCAGGACGCGACGACGGCGGTCACGAGGGGGCCGGAGGTGAACCAGTGCTCGGCCGCCCGCTCGATCGACGCGGCCACGCACTGGAACGGGACCGCGAGCTCCTCGAAGGTCGGAGGCAGGTGCGCCGCCAGCAGCGCCCGCAGCGGGTCGGCGCTGTGCAGGGCGGTCCCGGTCGACCAGGCGGTGCGGGCCCGGGTCAGCAGCGAGCCGCCGAAGACGTCACCGCCCGCGAGCTCGGTCCACAGCCGGCCCAGGCGGGCGACGCCGTCCGCCGTCGGGTCGGCGCAGAAGGCCGCACCGTTGACCGCTCCCACCGACGTCCCGACCACGACGTCGGGCACCACCCCGGCCTCGAGCAGCGCGCGCAGCATCCCGACCTCGACCGCGCCGAGCACCCCGCCCCCGCCGAGCACGAACGCGGTCGTCATGCCGCCTAGCCTCCCCGGAGTGAGCCTGTTCACCCGCTACGGCGCCCTGCTGCGCGGGACGGGTGCCGGCCCCGCGCTGGCCGCCAGCCTCCTCGGCCGCCTCGCCCTGGGGACCACCGGGCTGGCCCTGCTGCTCCTGGTGCGGGACCGGACCGGCTCCTACGCCGTCGCCGGGGCGGTGTCCGCGGCCTACGCCGTCTCGTTCGCCGCCTTCGCGCCGGTCCGGGCCCGCAGCGCCGACCGCCGGGGCCCGCGCCGGGTGCTGCTGCTCTGCGGGCTGCTCCACCCCCTGGTGCTGGGAGGGCTGGTGCTGCTCGCCGACGGCCCGCGCCTGCTGCTGGTGCTCGCCGCCGTCGTCGCCGGAGCCACCGTGCCGCCGCTCGGCGGCGTGATGCGCGCGCTCTGGGTCGGCCTGGCCGGCACGGACCCTCGCGTCGACCTGACGACGGCGTACTCGCTCGAGTCCGTCGTCGTGGAGCTGTGCTTCGTCGGGGGGCCGCTGCTGGTGGCCGTGCTGTCCTCGACGCTCGGCCCGGAGGCGGCGGTGCTCGCGGCGGGGCTGCTCGTCCTGGCCGGGGGCCTCGGGCTCGCCGCGACGCCCGCCGTCCGCCTCGTCGTCCCGCACCCGGACGCCCGCAAGGGCAGCGCCGGGCCGCTGTCGTCGGCGGCGGTCCGCTCGCTGCTCGTCACCATCGCGTGCGTCGGGTCGGCGTTCGGCGCCGTCGACGTCGCGGTCGTGGCCTTCGCCGACGTCGAGGGCGGCCGTCCCTCCACCGGCGCCGTCCTCGTGGCCCTCGGCAGCGTCGGCTCGATCGTGGGCGGGCTCGTCTACGGCGCGGTCCACTCGCAGGTCGCCGCCGAGCGGCAGCTGCCGTTCCTGGTGACCGCCTTCGCGGTGAGCTCGGCCCTGCCGCTGCTCGCCCCCGGCGTCGTCCCCATGGGCGCGCTGCTGCTGGCGTGGGGGCTCACGATCGCCCCCTACAGCACGTGCAACTCGGTCCTGCTGAGCCGCGCGTCGCCGCCGGGGACGGTCACGGAGGCGTTCGCGTGGAGCGGCAGCGCGCTGTTCGGCGGCGCCGCGCTGGGCAACGTCGTGAGCGG
>JAOPWW010000374.1 GCA_025965495.1 Frankiales bacterium | reverse complement strand
CGGCCCTGACGCCGCAGCACCGCGCGCTCTACGCCGGGCACATCGTCGGCTGGCGACGGTCGATCCCCGCGTCGCAGAAGGCCGCGGTGCCGGCGGACGACGTCGCCAAGGACGTCGAGCGCGCGCTGACGACGTCGCGCCCGAGGGCCCGCTACGTCGTCGGGACGTCACCGAAGGTGCAGGCGACCGCGGCGCTGATGATGCCGACCCGGGTGCGCGACGCGGTGCTGGCGAAGGTGGCAGGGGTGCCGGGAAAGGTCTAGCGGCGGGCGCCTTGGCCGGCAGGTCCTCCCCGCTCGCAGGCTGCGTCTCTGCGGAGTGTGCGCTGTCGACCTGGAGGAGCCGGGCCCGGCACCGGGCACGAGGCAGGCAGTTCGTCGGCTCCGTTCGTCGCGGACAGCTGGCCGGGTGCCCGCGCGACGACTCGCCGCTTCACCGGGTCGCTCTCGTCAGCACCCCAGTCGACTGGTGCAGCAGCACGCCGTGAGCGGCTGTTCAGACCGTGCGCAATCGATCGCCGCCGCTCGAACGTCCCTCATGAGCATCCCTCGGCGAGGTCCAGAACTGTCGGACCCGGGTGGTCGAATGGGTGCATGGACGAGGTGCGGCGGGGCGGGTCGAGGCAGCTGCTCGACCTGCCCGCGGTCGACACCGTGGAGACGCAGCTCGTCGAGCTGGAGCGGGACCGGCAGGTCCTGCACGGCCGACAGCTGCAGGCCGCCCTGCGACTCGCGCGACTGCACCGGCAGGCCGGCATGCAGGTCGCCACCGTCCCCCAGTTGGCGCTGCTGTGGGGCTGCTCCAAGCTGCGCGCCGGCCTCGTGCTGTCCGAGGCCGAGGTCCTCGCCGACCTTCCCGACGGCCTGGCCTCCTTCGACGCAGGACTCCTGACGGTCGAGACGTCCCGGGCCGTCGCCGACTTGCTGGGGCCGCTCGAGCCCGCCGTACGACGCCGGGTCTGGGACCTGCTCGTCGCCCGGCTCGACGCCGACGCGCAGGCGCAGGCTGTCCGTCCGCCCTCGCGGCTGCGTGAGCTGCTGCGCCGGCTCGTCGAGCGGGTCGACGCCGAGGGCGCTGCCGCCCGACGGCGCGAGGCTCGGCGAGGGGCGAGCGTGGAGCTGCGGTCCCGCGACGACGGACTCGTGGACCTGTTCGCCCTGGGTCTGCCGGCCAGCGCCGCCCGCGCCTGCAAGGCACGCCTCGACGACCTCGCTCGCACTCCTGTCGGCACCGACGACGACCGCACGGTCGGGCAGCGGAGCGTCGACGCCCTCGTCGACCTGCTGCTCGGACGTGACTGGACCGGCGGCGCCACGACGTGCGGGCACGGGTCGGCCGTCTGTGGCGCGCAGGTGCAGGTGCTGGTGCCCCTCGCGACCGCGCGAGCAGCCCTGGAGCACGCGTCCGCACGGCCCGAGCACTCCGATCCCGCGGTGCCGGCCGAGGTGCTCGAGCACTCGGTCCCCGCGGTGCCGGCCGAGGTGCTGGGGCACGGTCCGATCGGCCCGGACGAGCTCCGTGGCCTCCTCCGCGCGGCGCCGTCGCTGCGGCCGGTCTGGGTCGACGAGCGGGGCGTCCCGGTCGCCGTCCGGGACCGCCCTGTCCGGCTCCGTGCACGGGACGACGTCGACGACGCGCTCGACCGGCTCGGACGACAACAGCCACCGGAGCGACTCCACCCTCGCCATCCGGACGACCATCCGGCCCTGTCCGCCGGCGACCGACCAGAGCGACGCGTCAGCGCTCGTGACGACCTGCCGTGCCGCTGCGCCCCACCACCGGCGCGCGGTCCCCATGGTCCCCACGGACTGGACGGGCCCCACCTGATCCCATCCGTCCTCGCCCACCCGCACGCGGTCGGCACTCCCGGTCCCTACCGCGTGCCGGCGGACCTGGCCCGGCTGCTGGACGTCCGGAGTCCTCGCTGCGAGTGGCCCGGCTGCGGTGCCCGCGCCAGCCGCTGCGACCACGACCACGACGTCGCCCACCCCGCCGGACCCACCTGCGGCTGCAACCTGGGCCCGCTCTGCCGGCGGCACCACCGGGTCAAGCAGACCGGGTTCCTCAAGCAGCGCACGGCCGACGCCGGGATGCGCTGGACCAGCCCGACCGGCCGCACCTGGACCAGCCCGCCCCAGCACGGCGGGACGTCGACGCCCGGTGCCCGCAACGTCGGCGTGTGCCGCCAGGACCGGGACTCGACTTGTCGCCACGACGATCCGTCCCCGCTGGAGCGAGAGCTGACCCGACTGCTCGAAGCCGCAGGCTCGTGCCTCCGATGAGTCCGAGCGCCGCGGCGCGTCATCCCTGCACCGACCACGGAGGACGCACCATGCCCACGACCGCGCCTGCAACCGCACCCGCACCCGCACCCACGACGCCCGCCACACCGCCCGCCGCACCGGCTGGAGCCCCACCGACCGCAACCCCAGCCGCCGCACCCCCAGCCGCCGCAACCACACCCGCCGCAACCACACCCGCCACGACCACACCGGCCGCACCTGCCCCGGCCGGCGTGACGACGCACACCGTGACCTCCCGCGACGGCACGACCCTGACCTGCGACCGCCGGGGCACAGGTCCCGCCCTGGTCTTCGTCCCCGGGGTGTTCAACCTCCGGGACACCTGCGCGCCCATCGCGGCCGAGCTGGCCGACGCCTTCACCTCCCACACCTACGACCGCCGAGCCCGGGGCGACAGCACGAACACGCTCCCCTACGCCGTCGAGCGGGAGGTCGAGGACCTGCAGGCGGTGATCGAGGCGGCCGGGGGACGGGCCTCGGTGTTCGGCTACTCCTCCGGCGCGGTCCTGGCCCTGCACGCCGCAGCACGGGGACTGGCGATCGACCGGCTGTTCCTCTACGAGCCCCCGTTCCGCTACGAGCAGGAGGCCCCGGTCCCGTCGCCCGGCTTCGCCGAGCACCTCCAGGAGCTGCTCGACGCCGGCCGTCCCGCCGACGTCGTGACGACGTTCCAGCTGCAGGGGATCGGCCTGCCGCCCGAGGTGGTCGCCGGGATCCGTCAGGCGCCGTTCTTCCCCGCGCTCGAGGCGATGGCCCAGTCCGTCGTCCACGACGCGGTCATCACGACCACGCTGTCCGTTCCGACCCCGGAGATGGAGGCCGTCGAGGTGCCGACGGTCGTGCTGCGTGGAGGTCGGACGTGGCCCGTGCTGGCCACCGCCGCGGACCGGCTGGCCGCGACCCTGCCGCACGCGACGCTGCAGGTCCTCGCCGGTGCCTCCGACCACGGCCTGGAGCCGGTGGCCACCGCCGCGGCGATCCGGAGCGCCTGACCACCGCCGCCGCAGGGGCGCCCGGGGAGCCGCCCGACGGACCGCGTCAGCCCTGGACGACCGGCAGCAGCACGCCGGGGTTCAGCAGCCCGGCCGGGTCGAGGGCCTGCTTGACGGCGCGCATCGCCGCGATCTCGACCGGCGAGCGCGAGAGCCCGAGGTAGGCCGCCTTGCTGCGGCCGACGCCGTGCTCGGACGAGATCGACCCGGCCGAGGCCGCGACCCGCTCCAGCACGACCTTGGTGACGGCGTCGTACTCGGCCTCCGCGCTGTCGGCCGACAGCAGGACGTTCACGTGCAGGTTGCCCTCGTTGAGGTGCCCGAACAGGACCGGCCGGGCCGACGGTGCGGCCGCCGCGACGACAGCGGGCAGCTCCTCGACGAACTGGGCCAGCTCGGCCAGCGGCAGGCACACGTCGAGCTTCACGGGCACGCCTGCGGCGCTGATCGACTCCGTGTGCTTCTCGCGGTAGTCCCACAGGGCCCGCCGCCCGGGCGCGTCGCGCGCCACCGTCGCGTCGAGCAGCTGCTCGACCTCAGACAGCGCCTCGACGAGCGCGTCGGTGGGGTCGGTGCGACCGGCGATCTCGACCAGCAGGTACGCCGGGTGCGGCCGGTCGAACGGGCGGCCGAGCCCGGTGTGCGTCATGACCAGCTGCAGGCCGTCCTCGTACAGCACCTCGGCGGCCGCGATGTCCGGCAGCGCGGCCTTGAGCTGCTGCAGCACGAGCAGCGCCGACGCCGTCCCGTCGACGGCGACCAGGGCGACCGCGCGCTCGGGCAGCTGCGGGACCAGGCGCAGGCGCAGCTGCGTGATGATCCCGAGCGTGCCCTCGCTGCCCACCAGCAGCTGGCCGAGGTCGTAGCCGGTCTGGTCCTTGGCGAGCCCCCCGAGCCGGGACAGGACCGACCCGTCGGCGAGGACCGCCTCGACCCCCGCGACCTGCGCGGCCATCGAGCCGTAGCGCAGGACGCGGATGCCGCCGGCGTTCGTCGCGGCGAGCCCGCCGACGGTGGCGCTGTCGCGGGCGGCGAGGTCGACGCCGAAGTCCAGGCCCGCGGCGCGGGCGTGCGCCTGAAGGTCGGCCAGCGTCACGCCGGCCCCGACGGTGACCTGCTGGGACGGCAGGTCGACGTCGCCCAGCCCGGTCAGCCGGCGCAGCGACAGCAGCACCTCTCCGCCGGCGGGCACGGCCGCGCCGACGAGCCCGGTGTTCCCGCCCTGCAGCACGAGGGCCGCCCCGTGCTGCCCGCAGACGCGGACGACGGCCGCGACCTCCTCGGTCGAGGCGGGCCGGACGACGGCGACCGAGCGGCCGGTGAACCGGCGGGTCCAGTCGGTCTCGTAGGAGCTGCGCAGGTCGTCGTCGGTCAGCACGTGCGCGTCGCCCACGGCCGCGCGCAGGTCGCCCAG
>JAOPWW010000272.1 GCA_025965495.1 Frankiales bacterium | reverse complement strand
GTGCGCGAGCTGCTCCCGGAGGCGTCCTGGGTCGTGCGGACCGCCTGGGTCTACGGCGCGACCGGCGGGAACTTCGTCAAGACGATGGCGCGCCTGGAGAAGGAGCGCGACACGATCTCGGTCGTGGCCGACCAGGTCGGCTCACCCACCTGGAGCCGCGACCTCGCGCGGGCGCTGTTCGCCCTCACCCGCGAGCAGGCCCCGGTCGGGACCTACCACTGCACGGGCCGGGGCGAGACGAGCTGGCACGGGTTCGCCCAGGCGGTCTTCGCCGAGCTCGGGGCGGACCCGGAGCGGGTGCGGCCGATCACGACCGCCGAGTACCCCGTCCCCGCCCCGCGCCCGGCGTACAGCGTGCTGAGCTCCCGGGCGTGGGACGAGGCGGGGCTGCCGCAGCTGCCGGCCTGGCGCGAGGCGCTGGCCGAGGCGTTCCGGCTGCACGAGGCGGCGTTCCGGCCCGCTGCCTCCTAGCGCAGGACCGCTGCTCGCGCGCTAGTACACGCGGCGGCGGGTGCCGCCCATCGGGACGAGGTTCACGACGAGGCCGACGACGAGCAGGATGATGCCCAGCGTCGTGAGGATGGGCGGCCCGACGAGCAGGCCGAGCAGCAGCAGGATCACGCCGAGAACGATCATCGGGACCTCCGGGGTCGGGGCGGTCGCGGGGGGCGGGAGCCCCCTCGTCGTCCGTGACCAGGTGTTACCCGGGGTGAGCGAGTCCTAGCCCTGCGTGTCCGACACGCGCGCTATGTCGGGTTCAGCGCGGCTTGTGGCAGTCGAACGTGACGAACTGGTAGGCGGGCCGGAAGGAGTGGCGCGCGGCCTGCTCGGCGTCGGCGACGACCGTCATGGTGGACGGGTCGGCCCCGGCGATCAGGTCCTCGACGTCGCAGTCCGGGCCCTCGTGCGTCCAGGGGCTCTTCCCGGTGGCGGCGGCGTCGCGCAGCTCGCTGGTGACCAGGGTGTCGACGGCGAAGCCGGCCCGGCGGATCTGGTCGGCGACGTCCCAGCCGAAGCGGAAGTACACCAGGGTCATGTCGCCGTGGTACTCCGGCTCGAGCGGCACCATGGTCTTGGCCTGCGGCACCGGGATCTGCAGGAACACGTGCCCGCCCGGCTTCATCACCCGGAACAGCTCGGCCAGGGCCTTGTCGGTGTCCGGCACGTGCTCGAGGACGTGGGGCGTGAGGACGACGTCGACGCTGTCGCTGGGCAGGTCGATGTCCTGCAGGTCGAGCTTGATGAACGCGCGGTGCATCGACTCGTCGTAGTCGCTGGCGACGTAGTCGACCCGCTCCTGCATCCGCTCGCGGTAGAGGTTCGGCATGCGCGGCGAGGTCTCGAGGACCTTGGCCTGCGCGTCGTAGCCGGTGCGGCGGACCCAGCACCAGTACAGGAAGCGGTCGCGGCTGATCGAGCCGCAGACCGGGCACAGCGCCGCCTCGGAGTGCTCGACCGTGCCGTTGACGACGTCGAACGCGTGCCCGCGCCAGCCGCAGATGTTGCACTGCTTCTTGCCGGTGAGGGAGCTGTTGAGCGCCGCCTCGGGCCACACCAGCGTTCGGCGGTCGCCCTTGGAGTGCTTCCACTGCTGCTCGACGAGGCGGGTGTGCCCCTTGTGCACCGCCGTCAGGAGGGAGTCAGCCAGGCGCACGGGAAGGTCCTCACATCGATGGGTCGGTCCCGCTCAGGCTAGGGCACCCGCGTACGCCTCCCGGTGAGCCCGCGCGGAGCGGGCCCAGGTGAAGGCCGCGGCCCGGGCCCGCCGCAGGCCGGGGTCCCCGGGGTCGGCCAGCACCCGCCGGAGCCCGTCCGCGAACGCCTCGGCGTCGCCCGGCGCCGCGTAGGCGACGACGTCGCCGCCCACCTCGCGCAGCACGGGCAGGTCGCTGGCCAGCACCGGCGTCCCGGCCGCGAGTGCCTCGAGGACGGGCAGGCCGAAGCCCTCGTCGCGGCTCGGCAGCACCAGCCCGCTCGCGTGGGCGACGACGGACCGCAGGGCGGCGTCGTCGAGGAAGCCGGGCGTGACGCAGCCGGCGACGTCCACCTGCTCGCCCCAGCCGGGCGGCCCGACGAGCACCAGAGGAGGCGCGCCGGGGACGAGGCGGTGGGCGGCCAGCAGGGTGCGGAGGTCCTTGCGCGGCTCGAGCGTCCCGACGAACAGGACGTACTCGGCGGGCAGGCCCTCCGGTCGCGGCTGGGGCTCGCCCCACGCCGGGTCGACCCCGTGCGGGACGGCGACGACGGGCACGGCCGGGTCGTAGGCGTCCCGCACCTGCTCCGCGACCGCCTGCGACGGCGTCAGCACCACCGACGCGCGCGCGACGCTGCGCGGCACGAGGGTCCGGTAGCGGGCGCTCGCGGTGCTGACCGTGTCGGTGTGGTGCAGGAAGGCGAGGTCGTGGACGGTGACGACGCCGGCAGCACGACGCAGCGGGGGGAGCACGAAGTTGGTGGCGTGGAAGACGTCGAGCCGGCCGGTGAGCAGCTCGACGACCGGCTGCTCGGAGCGCGCCCACGCGGCCTGCAGCCCGCGCGCCGGCGCCGGCCGCTGCCGGACGACGACGCCGGGAGGCAGGCCGCTGAGCCGTCCGCGGAGCGTGAAGGCCGTCGCGACGAGCTCGTCGGTGCCGTCGTCTGCCAGGGCGGCGAGCAGGGAGGCGGTGTAGCGCCCGATGCCGGTGCGGGTGCCGAGCAGCGGGGTCGCGTCGAGGCCGACCCTCAGGTCGAGGCCCCGAACGCGCGGCCGAGGCTGGTCAGGTCGACCGCCCGGCGGGGCAGGCCGGGGGAGCCCTCCACCACCTGCTTGAGGACCTCGAGGGCGGTGAGGATGTGCCGGCCGACCTGGTCGGCGGGGCGGTGCGCGTCGACCCGCACGAGGATCCCGCGCTCGCCGTACCAGTCCAGGATCGGGTGGGTGACCTCGTAGTACAGGGCCAGGCGGTGCCGGATGACGTCCTCGGTGTCGTCGGTCCGGCCGGACACGGCCGCCCTGGCGAGCAGGCGGCGGACCAGCTCGTCGTCGTCGACGTCGAGGTGCAGGGCGACGTCGGCGGTCTTGTCGCGCTCGACCGCGAAGTCGTACAGCGACCGCGCCTGGGCCATCGTGCGGGGGACGCCGTCGAGCACGTAGCCGTCCGACCCGGAGGCGTCCAGCGCCTCGAAGACCATCTGCAGCACGACCTCGTCGGGCACCAGCGCGCCGGCGTCCATGCTCGCCCGGACCGTCTGGCCCAGCTCGGTGCCGCGGGCGACGTGGTCGCGCAGGAGGTCGCCGGTCGCGATGTGGGGGATGCCGAAGTGGCTGGCGATCACCACGCCCTGCGTGCCCTTGCCGGCGCCGGGCGGCGCGATCATCAGGACCCTCACGGGGCGGCACCTCTCGAGCGACGGGCGGGGCGTGCAGCCTGTCACGCCGACTACCGTCGGGCCGCGTGAGGTCTGCCGTCTACAACCGCTACTGGACCACCGGCGGGGGTGCGGAGACCTACGGCGGCGCCGTGGCCTCCCTGCTCGCCCGGCGCGGTCCGGTCGCCCTCGTGGGTCACGAGCCGTTCGACCCGGTGGCGCTCGGGGAGCGGCTCGCCCTGGACCTGTCCGGCTGCACGACCCAGGTGGTCCCGCACGCGAGCGCGGCCGTGACCGCCGCGAGCCGCGACGTCGACCTGTTCGTCAACGTCAGCCACCGCAGCCGCGACGCCTCCGCCGCGCCGCGCAGCCTCTACGTCGTCCACTTCCCGACGTCGCTGGGCGTGGGCGGAGCGCAGTCGTCGGGGCTGCCGCGGCTGGAGTGGGGGACGGGGTTCCACCCGCCGGACGGGCGCACCACCTGGACCGACGGCGACGCCACCCTGCTGGTCACGACCCGGCCGGGGAGCCCGGTCGACGTGACGCTGCTGCTCGGCGGCGCCCGCCCGCCCCAGGCGGGACCCGCCGAGGTGCAGGTGCTGGTCGACGGCGTGCAGCGCGGTCGGGTGCGGCTCGCCGGGCGGGGCGGCCGGCTGGAGCGCTGGTCCGGCACCCCCGTGACCGTCCGCGTGGCGAGCCCGGCGCCGGGCGTCTCCGCCCAGGTGCGGGTGCTGTCGCCGTCGTTCGTGCCGGCCGAGCTGCTCGGGGCAGACGACGCCCGCACCCTCGGCGTCCCCGTGGTCGGCGTCGCGCTGGACCGGCGGGCCCGGCTGACCCGTCGCGGCGCACCGGTCGGCAGCTCGACCGCCTGGCTCGACTCCTACGACGCCCTGGTCGCGAACGCCGTCTTCACGCAGATCTGGGTCCGCCGGCTCTGGCAGCGCGACAGCGTGGTGCTGCACCCCCCGGTCGCGATGCGCGCGGCCGGGACGAAGGAGCGGGTCGTGCTCGGCGTCGGGCGCTTCTTCCCGCGCGGCAAGGGCCACAGCAAGAAGCAGCGCGAGCTGGTGCAGGCGTTCCGGCGCCTGGAGCGGCCGGGCTGGTCGCTGCACCTGGTCGGCGGCTGCGCCGACGACGGCCGGGACTACCTGGAGACGGTCCGGGCGGAGGCGCAGGGGCTCGACGTCGTCCTGCACCCGAACGCCTCCGGGGCGGAGCTGTCGGACCTGTACGCGCGGGCGAGCGTGTTCTGGCACGCGGCCGGGCTCGACGAGGACCCGGAGCAGCACCCCGACCGGCTCGAGCACTTCGGGATCTCGACGGTGGAGGCGATGTCGGCCGGTGCCGTCCCGGTCGTGCTCCGGGCGGGCGGCCTGGTGGAGTCGGTCCGCGACGGGGTGGACGGCGTGCACGTCGACGACCTCGACGGCTTCGCGGAGCAGACCCGGGCCCTGGTGGACGACCCGGAGCGGCTGCAGCGGCTCAGCGCGTCGGCGCAGGAGCGGGCCCGGGAGTTCTCGCTGGAGGCGTTCGACGTCCGGCTGCAGGACCTGCTGGACGCGCTGCCGGCGGGGTGATCCAGGTGGAGCCGGTGTCGTCAGAGCGACAGCAGGGGCACCTGGATCACGGGGTCCGGCGGCCGAGGGCCCGCAGCAGCGCGGCCGTCGCGGCCCGCTGCCGCCGGTCGCGCAGCACCGGGTCGCCCACGGCCGCAGCTCGTGCCCGCCGCAGGGTCCCCCCTGCCAGCGGAGGAGCGAGCGCGGCGGCCCGCTCCCCGGCCGCGACCTGCAGCTCGTAGCGCCGCCACCGGACGACCTTGTCGACGGCGGCGCCGTAGGACGTGTCGTCGGGGTCGATGCCCTCGAAGACCTGCCCCGCCGCGTAGTGCTCGAGGAAGCAGTTCTCGAACAGCAGCGCGCCGACGTCGCGCAGGGGCTGCCAGGTGGAGCTGTCCTCGGGCCAGCCCAGCGTCACGTACGGCTCGGGGTCCTCGAAGCGGTCGGGGTGCAGGGCGGGGGCGGCGTTGAGGTAGGTCGACCACTCGTCGAGCGGGGTGCGTGCGGCGGCGGGGGCGAA
>JAOPWW010000288.1 GCA_025965495.1 Frankiales bacterium | reverse complement strand
GCCGTCGACGTCGTGAGGCCCTGGCCGACCTCCATGCGCGGGAGCGCGCAGGAGACGGTGCCGTCGCCGTGCGCCACCAGCACGATGAGCAGGGACTCGGTCGGCTTCTGGACCTGGATGAGGAAGTCACCCAGGTCCTCGGCGTCGGCGATCTCGGGCGTGCCCGGGAGCGCCTGGGCGACGCCGTCGAGCAGGCCGTACCTCACGCCGACGGCGAGAGTCGGGCCGGCCACGAGGTAGGTCAGGAAGCGGCGACGGGTGGTGCCGTCGGCGGCACCCTCGTCGAGGGCGGGGATCGTCGGGCTGCTCACGCGGGCTCCTCCGGGGCACAAGGACGCCCGCCACTCCCCGGGGGTTCCGCAGGGACGAGGCGGACAAGTCGTGCGTACGAGGACCAACGATCCGGCACGCCGTCGTGTCGGTCAACCGGAGCGGTGACCGATGTCACGCCCTGAGACTGTGCACATGCACAGCGAGGACGGCGCATCAGGGCCCGGCGCTGTGGGCACCCGCCCCGCGCCGACGAGCGGCAGCAGCTGGTCCGCGGGCGCGGGGCGGGCGAACAGGTACCCCTGTGCGGCGCGCACCCCGAGCCGGCGCAGCACGGACGCCTGCTCTGCGGTCTCGATGCCCTCGGCGACGACCTGCAGCCCCAGCGCCGCGGCCAGCTGGACGACGGCCGCCGGCACCGCCTCCCCGCCCGGCTCGTCGAGGCCGAGCACGAAGCTCCGGTCCAGCTTGAGGACGTCGACGGGGAAGCGGCGCAGGTAGGACAGCGACGACCAGCCGGTGCCGAAGTCGTCCAGGGCGATCCGCACGCCGGCGTCGCGCAGCTGCTGCAGCCGGGGCGCGGCAGCCCCCTCCAGCAGGACCCCCTCGGTCACCTCCAGCACCAGCCGGTGGGGCGGCAGGCCCTCCTCCCGCAGGACCGCGAGCACCTGCGCGGCGACGTCGGGCTGGGCCAGGGTGCGGGCCGAGGCGTTCACCGCCAGGTCCAGCCCCGCGGACTGCGGCAGCTCCCGCGTCCACGTCATGACCTGGCGGACCGCAGACCGCAGCACCCGACCGTCGACCTCGACGACCAGCCCGTCGTCCTCGGCGACCGGCAGCCACGACGCCGGCGGGAGCGCGGGTCCTCCCGGGCGCTGCCAGCGGGCCAGGGCCTCGAAGCCCAGCAGCTGCGACGTCGCGAGGTCGACGACGGGCTGCAGCCAGGCCAGGACCTCCTCGCGCGCGAGCCCGGCGGTCAGCTCGCGCCGCACCGCCGTGCGGGTGCGCAACGCCTCGGACATCTCGGGGCGGTGCACGACCGCCCGACCGCCGCCCCGGGCCTTGGCGACGTACATCGCGGTGTCGGCCTGCCGCAGCAGCTCCGACGGCGTCGGGCAGGAGGGCGCCAGCGACGCGACGCCAACGCTCGCGCTCGGCCCGCCCGGGGCCGACCGCGCGCCCTCGAGCAGGGAGCCCAGCCGCTCGGCGAGCAGGTCGGGGAGCTGACCCGAGACCACGGCGAACTCGTCGCCGCCGAGCCGGGCGACCAGGTCGTCCGGGCAGCCCTCGCGCAGCCGGGTCGCCAGGGCGAGCAGGAGTGCGTCGCCGGCCTCGTGCCCCTGCGCGTCGTTGACGGTCTTGAAGTCGTCCAGGTCGAGCAGCGCGACGCTGACCGCCCTCCCGCCCGCGACGTCGGCCTCGAGCCGCTCGTGCAGCAGCGCGCGGTTGGCCAGCCCGGTGAGGACGTCCGTGGTCGCCCGCCGGTGCAGCTCCCCCTCCCGCTCGCGCAGGGCGCAGGTGACCGCCTCGACCTCACCGACCAGCCCCACCACGCGCAGGCCGACGAGCAGGACCAGCACGACGGACGCGATCGACAGCAGGAGCACGTCGCGCCCGTCGTCGGCGAGGACCTGCCAGGTCAGCAGGCCCGGGGGCCCCACCGCGACCGCGCCGAGCAGCAGGAGGCGCGGCCGGCTGCCGGGCGACGTCCGCTCCGGCGCGGGCTCGGTGAGCTCGCCCATGCGCGGGTGCAGGGCCAGGGTGCCGAGCCCGATGTAGGACAGGAGCCACCCGAGGTCGACGACGCTCCCCGAGCGGTAGGCGCCGCCGAGGACCTGGACCCCGTAGACGACGTCGCTGACGAGGTACAGCGCGAGGACGACCGCGATGCCGGCGGGCAGCGGGGCGCGCCAGCCCCGACCCGCGACCAGGCGCAGCACGACCAGCAGGATCAGCAGGTCGAGGACCGGCGACGCGAGGGCGACGACGCGGGCCAGCACCGACGGGCCCACCGCGTGCACCTGCGGCTCCAGGAGGGGCTCCCACGCCAGCAGCGCCACGCCGAGGACGTGGATGCCGGCGTCGAGCCAGGCGGCCCGGTCGCGGAGGCCGGCCCGGTTCACGACGACGGCGACCGCCGCCGCCACCACCGGGTACCCGCTGAGGTAGAGCCCGTCCGCGACGGACGGGAAGGGCGCGCCGCCCGTGGCGTCGTAGACGGAGTAGGCGACGTCGCCGCAGACCCACAGCAGCACGCCGACGCCGAGCAGCACCCAGGGGGCGGGGCGGGCAGGACGGTGGAGCCGCAGCCCGGCGGCGACGGCTCCAGCAGCGGCGAGGCCGACGACGTCGTAGAGCGGGTCCTGCACCCACAGCGGCAGCCAGAGGTAGGCCAGGACGGCGAGCAGGCCGGCGACGGCGAAGCGGACCCACGGTGCGCGCGTCATGCTCTCGTCCCGGGTTCAGGGGTGGGGGTCCCCCCACCATCGGCCGGGCGCGGCGCGGCTGGAGCCTCCGGACGGGTGGACCCCTACCGGCGGGGCTTCCACACGACGAGCGCGCTGTCGCGCAGGGGGACCAGGTCGCGGCGGGCTCCCGCCGCGGCGGCCCGGGTCGCGTCGGCGGCGGCCTGCTGCGCGCGGACGAGCTCGGTCGCGACCTCGGCCAGCCGGGCCTGCAGCGCCTCGACCTGGTTCTCGAGCTCGATGACCCGCTTGATCCCGGCGAGGTTGACGCCCTCCTCCTGCGACAGCCGCTGCACCTCGCGCAGCAGCTCGACGTCGCGGGCGGAGTAGCGCCGGCCGCCGCCGCCGGACCGGCCGGGCGTGACGAGGCCCAGCCGGTCGTACTGGCGCAGCGTCTGCGGATGCATCCCCGCGAGCTCGGCCGCGACCGAGATCACGAAGACGGGGGCGTCGTCCTGGATCACAGCTGCACCTCCCTCAGGTGCGCACGGGGGTCGTGCGGCGCGGCGACGGCGTACCGCTCGAGCGCCTCACGCGCCTCCTGGCTCATCTCCTTGGGGACGGCCACCTCGACGGTGACCAGCAGGTCGCCCGCGGCGCCGCTCTTGCGCGCCACGCCCCGGCCGCGCACGCGGAAGGTCCGTCCGGTGGTCGTCCCCGGCGGCACCTTCAGCGTGACCGGACCGTCCGGCGTCGGGACCGGCACCTGCGCCCCGAGCGCGGCCTCGGGGTAGGTGACCGGGACCGTGAGGAGCAGGTCCTCGCCGCGCCGGCTGAAGACGGCGTGGGGCGTGACCTTGACGGCGACGAGCAGGTCTCCCGCCGTGCCGCCGCGCTCCCCCGGCGAGCCGCGGCCGGCCAGGCGGATGCGCTGGCCGTCCTCGATGCCGGCAGGGACCCGGACGGTGATGCTGCGCTCGCTGCTGGTCTGGCCGGTGCCGCGGCAGGTGGGGCAGGGCGTCTCGACGACCCGCCCGGACCCGCGGCAGGCCGAGCAGGGCTCGGCGAAGGCGAAGCCGCCCTGGTTGCGGCTGACCACGCCCTGCCCGCCGCAGACCCCGCACGCCCGGGGCGCGGTGCCCGGAGCGGCGCCGTTGCCCTTGCAGGTCTCGCAGGCCCCCGTCGTGGTCAGCCGCAGCGGGACCGTGCAGCCCTTGAGCGCGTCGACGAACGACAGCGTCACCGACGCCTCGACGTCGGCGCCCTTGCGGGGCTGGCGCGGGTTCGGTCCCCGGCGCCCTCCCTGGCCGAACAGGCCGCTGAAGACGTCGCCGAGACCGCCCGCCCCGCCCTGCCCGAACAGGTCGTTGACGTCGAACGACGCCCCCGTGCCCCGCCCCGTCCGGCCGCTGCCGAAGTAGCTGCGCTGCTCGTCGTACTCGCGGCGCTTGGCCTCGTCGGACAGGACGTCGTAGGCCTCCGACACCGCCTTGAAGCGCTCCTCGGCCTTGGCGTCGCCCGGGTTCTTGTCCGGGTGCAGCTCGGTCGCGAGCTTGCGGTAGGCCTTCTTGACGTCCGCCGCAGGGGCGTCCTTGGGGACGCCGAGGGCGGCGTAGTAGTCCTTCTCGACGTCACGTGCGCTCATGTCACTTCCTTCGCTCCGCAAGCTCGGGGCCCGCTCGCTCCTTCGTCGCGAGGGACCTCGCGCATGCTCCGCTCCAGGGCGTCGTCCCCTCCTCCCTAGAGCTGTGCGTCGACGGCCGGAGCCGCGACCGGGTCGCCGCCCGGCTCGGCGACGGCGACCTGCGCGGGACGCAGGACCCGGCCCCCGACGCGGAACCCGGGCCGGAGAACCTGGGCGCAGGTGGCGACGTCGAAGGTCGGGTCCGGCGCGGCCTGCATGACGGCCTCGTGCACCTGCGGGTCGAACGGCTCGCCGGCCGACCCGAACTTCTCCAGGCCCAGGCGGCCGGCGACGGCCTCGAGGCCCTCGCCGACCGTCTTGAACGCGCCGGAGAGGTCGTCGTGCTGCCGAGCCCGCTCGACGTCGTCGAGCAGGGGCAGCAGCTGGGAGAGCAGCGAGCCGGTGGCCTGCTCGACCATCGCCACGCGGTCGCGCTCGACCCGCTTGCGGTAGTTGCTGTACTCGGCCTGCACGCGCTGCAGCGTCTCGGTGAGCTCCGCGACGGGGTCGGGAGCAGGGACGGCCTCGGCCTCCGCCGGCGGCGGGACCTCTCCCGCCGCCGGCTCCTCCTGCGCCTTCACCTCGCCGGTCTCCGGGTCGAGACGCCGCTTGTCGCGCACCACCACCCGCTCCGGGTCGAACTCGCTGGTCTGGTCGGCCATCGGAGCTACTTGTCCTCGTCGACGATCTCGGCGTCGACGACGCCGTCGTCCTCAGGCTGCGCGGCGCCGCTGTCGGCGCCCGCCTCGGCCTGCTGGGCGTACAGCGCACCGCCGAGCGCGGAGCTCTTCTTGGACAGGTCCTCCGCCGCGGCCTTGACCGCCGCGGTGTCGCTGCCGCCGAGGGCGCTCTTGAGCGTGGTGAGCGCCTCCTCGGTCTCGGCCTTGCCCTCGGCCGGGAGCTTGTCGCCGTTCTCGCCGAGGAACTTCTCGGTCTGGAAGACGAGCGCCTCGGCGGAGTTGCGGGTCTCCGCCTCCTCCTTGCGCTTGGCGTCCTCCTCGGCGTACTGCTCGGCCTCCTTCATCATCCGCTCGACCTCGTCCTTGGGCAGCGCGCTGCCGCCGGAGATGGTCATGCGCTGCTCCTTGCCCGTCCCGAGGTCCTTCGCGGAGACGTGCACGATGCCGTTGGCGTCGATGTCGAAGACGACCTCGATCTGCGGGACGCCGCGGGGCGCCGGCGGCAGACCGGTCAGCTCGAACATGCCGAGCTTCTTGTTGTAGGCGGCCATCTCGCGCTCGCCCTGGAACACCTGGATCTGCACCGACGGCTGGTTGTCGTCCGCCGTCGTGAAGACCTCGGAGCGCTTGGTCGGGATCGTGGTGTAGCGCTCGATGAGCTTGGTCATGATCCCCCCCTTGGTCTCGATGCCGAGGGACAGCGGAGTGACGTCGAGCAGCAGGACGTCCTTGACCTCGCCCTTGAGGACACCGGCCTGCAGGGCGGCACCGACCGCGACGACCTCGTCCGGGTTGACGCCCTTGTTGGGCTCCTTGCCGGCGAGCTCGCGGACCAGCTCGGACACCGCCGGCATGCGGGTGGAGCCGCCGACGAGCACGACGTGGGCGATCGCCGACAGGCTGATCCCGGCGTCCTTGACCGCCTGGTTGAACGGCGTCTTGCAGCGGTCGAGCAGGTCCTGCGTGAGCCGCTGGAACTCCGCGCGGGTCATCGACAC
>JAOPWW010000228.1 GCA_025965495.1 Frankiales bacterium | reverse complement strand
CCGTGGCCGGCTGTGGCTGGTGCGGCCGCCTCGCGGGGGACTGGCGCTGCCCGTCCTGCGGCGGCGCCGCCCTGCGGGCCGTCGTCGTCGGGTCGCGCCGCACCGCGGAGGAGCTCGGCCGGGCGTTCCCCGGGGTCCCGGTCCGCACCAGCGGGCGCGACGAGGTGCTCGCGGACGTCCCCGCCGAGCCGGCCCTGGTCGTCTGCACCCCCGGCGCCGAGCCGGTGGCGGCCGGCGGCTACGGCGCCGTGCTCCTGCTCGACGGCTGGGCGGCCCTGGGCCGGGCCGAGCTGCGGGCGGGGGAGGAGGCCCTGCGCCGCTGGGCAGCCGCCGCGGCCCTCGCCCGCCCGGCCGGTGACGGCGGTCGGGTCGTCGTCGTCGCGGACCGCGCCCTCGTGCCCGTGCAAGCCCTGGTCCGGTGGGACCCGGCGGGAGCGGCCGCCCGGGAGCTGGCGGCCCGCACCGAGCTCAGGTTCCCGCCGGCGGTCAGGATGGCGGTCGTCGACGGGACGCCCGAGCAGCTGGCGGACGTCGTCGGCGAGCTCGTCCTGCCCCTGGGCGCGGACCTGCTCGGGCCGGTCCCGCGGGGGGCGGGGGAGCGGCTGCTGGTCCGGGTGCCCCGGGAGCAGGGGCCGGCGCTGGCGTCGTCGCTCAAGGCGCTGACGGCCGGGCGGAGCGCCCGCAAGGCCGAGCCGGTGCGCGTCGAGCTCGATCCCGCGGCCCTGCTGTGACCGGTGCCCCCGCTAGTCTGGCGCGATGACGAAGACCGCGCTGATCACGGGCATCACGGGGCAGGACGGGCTGTACCTGGCCGAGCTGCTGTTGTCGAAGGGCTACCGGGTGGTGGGGCTGGTCCGTGGCCAGAACAACCCCAAGCTGCCGCTGCTGCAGCGTGAGCTGCCGGACGTCGAGATCGTGACGGGCGACCTGCTCGACCTCTCGAGCCTGATGCGGGCGATGCAGGTCGCGCAGCCCGACGAGGTCTACAACCTCGGGGCGATCTCCTTCGTCGCGTACTCGTGGGAGAACGCCCACCTGACCAGCGACGTCACCGGCAAGGGCGTCCTGAACATGCTGGAGGCGGTGCGGCTGTTCAACCCGGAGACGCGCTTCTACCAGGCCAGCAGCAGCGAGATGTTCGGCAAGGTCCAGGACGTCCCGCAGCGCGAGTCGACCCTGCTGTGGCCCCGCTCGCCGTACGGCGTCGCCAAGGTCTTCGGCCACTACATGACGATCAACTACCGCGAGTCCTACGGGATGCACGCCTCCAGCGGGATCCTGTTCAACCACGAGAGCCCGCGCCGCGGTCCGGAGTTCGTGACGCGCAAGGTCACGACCGCCGTCGCTCGGATCTCACTCGGTCTGCAGGACGGCCTGGCGCTGGGGAACCTCGACGCGCAGCGCGACTGGGGCTTCGCCGGCGACTACGTCGAGGCGATGTGGCTGATGCTCCAGCAGGAGCAGGCCGACGACTACGTGATCGCGACCGGCCAGACCCAGTCGATCCGGACCCTGCTGGACGTCGCGTTCGCGCACGTCGGCATCGACGACTGGTCCGGCCTGGTGACCCAGGACCCTCGCTTCCTGCGCCCGGCGGAGGTCGAGCTGCTGGTCGGCGACGCGTCCAAGGCCAAGGACAAGCTCGGCTGGGAGCCGAAGGTGAGCTTCGAGGAGCTGGTCAGGATGATGGTCGACGCCGACCTGCTCGAGGCGAAGGCGGAGCAGAAGGCGCTGCTCCGCTGAGCAGCAGCAGCGACAGCCGGGTCAGCGCCGACGCCGGCGGCACCAGCGGCAGCAGTGCTCCCCGACGGGCCCTCGTCACGGGGGTCACCGGCCAGGACGGCGGCTACCTCGCCGAGCTGCTGCTGTCGCAGGGCGTCGAGGTCCACGGCGTCGTGCGTCCGGGTGAGCAGGTCCCGGAGACACTGCCGCCCGAGGTCGTCCTGCACGAGGCCGAGCTGCTCGACGCCACCCTGGACGGGGCGTTCGCGGCGGCGGCCCCGGACGAGGTCTACAACCTGGCGGGCGTGTCGTCGGTGGCGCTGTCGTGGCAGGAGCCGGTGCTGACGGCCCGGGTCAACGGGGAGGCCGTCGCGCGGCTGCTCGAGCTGTGCCTCGCGTCGGGGGCGCGGCTGCTGCAGGCGAGCTCGGCAGAGCTGTTCGCCGGCAGCGGCGTCGTGCCGCAGGACGAGACGACGCCCGTCGTCCCGCGGTCGCCGTACGGCGCGGCGAAGGCGTTCGCGCACCACCTGGTCGGCGTCTACCGGGCGCGGGGGCTGCACGCGGTGAACGTGGTGCTCTACAACCACGAGTCGCCGCGCCGCCCTACGACCTTCGTGACCCGCAAGATCACCTCTGCGGTGGCGGCGATCGCGGACGGCCGGAGCAGCGAGCTCGTCCTCGGCAGCCTGGACGCCCGTCGCGACTGGGGCTGGGCGCCGGAGTACGTCGACGGGATGGTCCGGGCGCTCCGGCACGACGCGCCGCAGGACTTCGTCCTCGCCACGGGCGTCGCGCACAGCGTGCAGGACTTCGTGGTCGCGGCCTTCGCGCACGTCGGGATCGAGGACTGGCAGGCCCACGTCCGCACCGACCCCGCGCTCGTCCGCCCGACCGACGCCCCCGAGCTCGTCGGAGACGCGTCCCGCGCTGCCGAGCTGCTCGGCTGGACGCCCCAGGTCGCCCTGGCCGAGCTCGTGGGCCGCATGGTCGACGCCGACCGCGCCTGACCGGACGCTGACGGCACACGGCGAGGGCGAAAGAACGCTGAGGCTCGCCACCTGCCACCTGCCACCCGCCGCCTGGTCCGCGTCATCGTGCCGTGCAGCACCGCGCTGGTCGCAACCGTGCC
>JAOPWW010000205.1 GCA_025965495.1 Frankiales bacterium | reverse complement strand
GCCTTGCCGCCCGGACTGGCGGCTGCTGAGCGTCGTCAGTCGGTGCCGAGCAGTGGCAGCAGGTCACGCAGCCGGGCGCGATCGAGCACGGCGAAGACGCCGCGCTCCTGCCACAGCCGCGCGCCGTCCGGGAGATGGGCGTAGAGCCCGCGGGCGAGGCGCCGGGACTGCCCCAGCTCCAGGGGCCACCCTCGCTGCTCCGAGACCTGCTGCAACGCTGCAGCTGGTCGTCGGGCCCACCGTTCCACCAGGGGGAGGTCGGCGAAGTGGTCCCGCTTGCTGCCGTTGCAGGTGCTGTCGGCCAGGACCAGGTTCCCGAGGGCGTCGTTGGGCACGCGCGACCAGGGGACGAAGTGGTCGACCTGGATGCGGCCGGGCGACAACGGACCCGCGCAGTAGAAGCAGCGGCCGTGCTGCGCGTCGCCGAGTCCGTCGCGCAGGGTGGCGAGCGTGGTGCGGTCGGCCCCGAAGAGGAACTCGCGTAGTCCGTCGTCGGGGAAGGCGGTCCGGTTGAACGCTGCGACCGCGCGGGTCCAGTGCACCTCGAGCAGGGGGCGGAGCAGTCCCGCAAGACCCACCAGCCGGTCGGGGACGCCCGGAGCGAGCTCGACGTGGAGGGGGTGTGCGCGCAGCTGTCGGGCGGTCACTCGCTCGTGGAAGGCGGCATCGTCGTAGAGGAAGCGCGGGTAGGCCGGGGAGCGGTCCGCGCTGTAGTCCGAGGGGCGCTGCAGCTTGCCCAGCGGCATCTGCACGAGGTTCAGCTCGACCACGTCGAGGGTGTCCTCGTAGGCCTGCGGCGCTCGCAGCCGGGCGGCAGCCGGTGATGAAGCTTCGGTGCTCCTCCGCAACGCGCCGACAGCGTCGACCGTGATGGCGCGCGGCTGGCTCGACTGGCGCAGTACGGCCGCCACCCCGCCTGCCGTCGGGTAGGGCCGCACCTGGCCCCAGTACAGCTCGAGGACCCTGCCCGCGACGTCGCGGGTGCTCACCCGCTGAGGGGCTCGACCGTCGGACCCGGTCCCCGTGACGCAGCAGTCGACGAGGGCCAGCAGTACGGCGAGCTTGTAGGTGGCCGTCCGTCGGCCCTCGTCCAGGACGGAGAGCAGGAGCTGCGCCCAGGCGAGGGTGTCGTCGTCGTTGCTCACAGCTGCAGGTCCGGTCGGTCTGGGCAGTGGGGCGCGGCACTGCGGCGCGTCGCGGGACTCCGCAGTCCTACAGCATCGCCAGCCCCGGACAGGGCACCTCCGGCTCGCGGCCAGACGAGTGCGGGGCTTGTCGCACCCCTCGGGCATGCTCGGACGCCCGACCCCTCCGAGGCGCCCCCCTTGCTCCACGTCCACCGCTCCTGTTCCGGCTCCGCGCTCGTCGACGCCCTCGGCGACCTGCTGAGCCGGCCCCTCGCCGACCCCTTCGCCGCTGAGGTCGTCGCGGTCCCCGCGCGGGGCATCGAGCGGTGGCTCGCCCAGCGCCTGTCCCACCGGCTCGGGACCGACCAGGGCGACGGCGTCTGCGCCCGCGTCGTCTTCCCCCACCCCGACGCCCTGCTCGACGAGCTCGTCAGCCAGGCGAGCCCCGAGCACGCGGCGGCCGTCGAGGCCTGGCAGCCCGACCGGGTCGTCTGGCACCTGCTCGAGGTCCTCGACGCCTGCCCTGCCGGCGAGGACTGGTGCGCCTCCCTCGTCCACCACCTCGGCCTCAGCGCCGACAGCACCCGCCGCTACGCCGTCGCCCGGCGGCTCACCGGCCTGTTCCACACCGTCGGGCAGGCCCGCCCCGAGCTGCTCCAGGACTGGGCCGTGGACCGTGACGACGTCCCCGCCGACCTCGCCTGGCAGCCCGAGCTCTGGCGACGCCTGCGCGCCCGGCTCGGCACCCACCCGGCCGAGCTGCTCGACGACGCATGCGAGCGCTTGAGCTCCACGACCGGCGACCGCCTCAGCCTCTACGGCGTCAGCCGCCTCGACGCCAGCCGCCTGCGTGTCCTCGGCGCCCTGAGCCGGAGCCGCGACGTCCACCTGTTCCTCAACCACGCCAGCCCCGCGCTGTGGCAGGAGCTGCAGGACGCCCCGCCGGCCACCCGGCGCAGGGACGCGCCCAACCCGACCAGGCACCCCCTGCTCGCCAGCCTGTCCCGCGACGTCCGCGAGCTGCAGCTCCGCCTGCAGGCCGTCGCCGACGTCGAGGTCCACCACCACGACCCCGAAAGCCATCCGTGGACCCTGCTCCAGCGGCTGCAGGACGACCTCCGGCACGACCGCGTCTCCACGACGAGGGGCACCACCGACCGCAGCGTCCAGGTCCACTCCTGCCACGGTCGCGCCCGTCAGGTCGAGGTCCTGCGGGAGGTCGTCCTGGGCCTGCTCGCCGACGACCCCACCCTCGAGCCTCGCGACGTCCTCGTCATGTGCCCCGACGTCGAGACGTTCGCGCCGCTCATCGCCGCGGCGTTCGGGGACGAGGAGCACCCGGCCGGGCGCCTGCGCGTGAGCATCGCCGACCGCAGCCCCCGCCAGACCAACCCGCTTCTCGCCGTCACCGCGACGCTGCTCGAGCTCGCCGGCAGTCGGGTCACCGGCACCCAGGTCCTCGACCTCGCCGGCGCCGAGGCGGTGCGGCGTCGCTTCGGGTTCGACGACGACGACGTCGAGCAGCTCCGCGGCTGGACCGTCGGCAGCGGCGTCCGCTGGGGCCTGTCGCCGCAGCACCGGGCGCCGTGGCAGATGGGCGGCGTCGCGCAGGGGACCTGGCGGACGGGGCTCGACCGGCTGCTCACGGGCCTCGCGACCGAGGAGGTGTTCGGCGAGACGCTGCCCTACGACGATCTGGACTCGAGCGACGTCGACCTCGCGGGACACTTCGCCGAGCTCCTCGACCGCCTCGAGACGGCCCTGGACCGCCTCACGGGACGCCACCCCGTCGCCGACTGGCTCGACGCGCTCGAGACGAGCGTCGTCGAGCTGGCCGACGTCCCGTACGACGGCGGCTGGCAGCTCGTGCAGCTACGCCGCGAGCTCGACGACGTCCGGACCGCGGCGCAGGGGGTCGACGTCGAGGTCGTCCTGGCCGATGTCGCCAGCCTGATGGAGCGGCGCCTGCAGGGCCGGCCCACCAGCACGAGCTTCCGCACCGGCGGCCTCACCGTCTGCACCCTCACGCCCATGCGCAGCGTCCCGCACAGGGTCGTCTGCCTGCTCGGCCTCGACGACGGCGCGTTCCCCCGCACCGGCGTCGTCGACGGCGACGACGTCCTCGCCCGGCAGCCGCACCTGGGTGAGCGCGACCCGCGCAGCGAGGACCGTCAGCTGCTGCTCGACGCGGTCTGCGCTGCGGGGGAGACGCTCGTCGTCACCTACAGCGGGAGCGACCCCCGCACCGGCGCCCCGCAGCCGCCGGCCGTCCCGCTAGGCGAGCTGCTCGACGCCCTCGACCTCACTGCCCAGTCCCCGGACGGCGGATGGGCGCGCGACGCCGTCGTCACCGTCCACCCGCTCCAGCCCTGGGACGCCGACGGCTTCCGGGCCGATTCGCCGACCCGCTCGTTCGACCCGAGCGCCTACGCCGGCGCGCGGGCGGCCGTGCGGGAGCGCTGGCCGGCCCCACCGGTCGTGGGGGAGCCGCTGCCGGTGCGGACCGACGACGTCGTCGAGCTGGCGCGGTTGCTGTCGTTCTGGGAGCACCCGGCGAAGGGCTTCCTGCGCCAGCGGCTCGACGTCGCGACGACGAGCTGGGACGAGGAGCCCGACGACGCCCTGCCGGTGCAGCTCGACGGCCTGCAGGACTGGAAGGTGGGCGACCGGGTGCTGCACGCTCGTCTGCGCGGGGCGTCGCCGGCGGAGGTCCTCGCCGAGGAGGCTGCGCGGGGGGAGCTGCCGCCCGGACCCTTGGGGGTGCCGGTGCTGCGGCGCGTGGGGCACCGGGTCGACGCCGTCGTCGCGGCTGCTGCTCTGTACCGGCAGGGCGAGGCCCGGACCGTCGACGTCGAGGTCGTCGTCGGCGGGCGGACCCTGCTCGGCAGCGTCTCGGGGGTCTACGGCAGCACCCTGCTGCGCACCACGTACTCGACGCTGAGCGCCAAGCAGCGGCTGCGCGCCTGGGTCGAGCTGCTCGCGCTGACGGTGAGCCGGCCGGAGGTCCCGTGGGGCGCCGTGTCGGTCGGGCGCAAGGGTGATGACGCATCCACGTGGAGCGCCGGGCCGGTCCAGGGCGCCGGCGCGCTGCTCGCCGACCTGGTCGACCTGCGGGACCTCGGTCTGCGCACGCCGCTGCCCCTGCCGGTCAAGACTGCCGAGGCCTACGCGCGGCGCGGGCGCGGCGCGGCGATCGGGGAGTGGCACAGCGGCTGGGGCTACCCCAAGGAGGACGCCGACGCCGAGCACGTCCTGTGCTGGGGCAGGGGCGCGCCGTTCGACGTGCTGTTCGGGTGGACGTCGCCGCTGCTGCCGGGCACGTCCTTCGCGGACCTCGTCGCCCGCGTGTGGGGTCCGCTCAAGGAG
>JAOPWW010000183.1 GCA_025965495.1 Frankiales bacterium | reverse complement strand
GTGCCGCCGACCCGGCGGACCGCGTCGGCAGCGGCCGCCGCACCGCGCCGGCCGCTCACGACGACCTGCTCGAGCGCCGCACCGACGACGGGCAGCCCGGGGTCGAGGACGCCGACGAGCGGAGCGGAGGAGCGGTTCCAGGAGCTGCCGGGCACGGCGGACGCAGGCGCCGCGAGCACGGTGGCCCCCAGGGCGGCCGCGGCCAGCAGGCCGAGCGCCCGGACGGGGAGGACCGCGCGAGGGGATGTCACTCTGTGTCCACCTTTGACAGCAGGGGGTGTCCAGAGATGGTGCCGGAACCCCCGACGCCGGGACCATGGTCCTGACGTAGTCACTTCTGACCATCTCTGACCTGGTCGCAGGTCCCTAGGTCAGGGCGAGCAGCCGGGCGCCGTTGTCGTGCAGCACCGCACGCAGCCACGCGTCCCCCAGGTCGAGCCGCACGAGCGCCTCGACCTGGTGGGCGTAGGGGTAGGGCGTGTTCGGGAAGTCGCTGCCGAGCACGATCCGGTCCTGCAGCTCGAGCAGCCGCGGGCGCAGGGCGTCCGGGAACGGCATGAGCGCCGTCGTGAAGTCGGTGAAGGCCATCGTCGTGTCGAGGTGGACCCGCTCGTAGGAGGCGGCGAGGTCCAGGAACGCCCCGTACTCGGGCATCCCCATGTGGGCGACGACGGCGACGAGCGTCGGGTGGTCCGCGAGGACCTCGCCGATCGGGTCGGGCCCGGTGAACTCCCCCGCCGTCGGGCCGCTCCCGCAGTGCGTGACCACGGGGACGCCCGCGTCGGCGAGCATCCCCCAGACCTGGCGCAGCGAGGCGTCGCGCGGGTCGTAGGCCCCGACCTGCAGGTGGACCTTGAACACCTGGGCGCCCGCGGACAGCGCCTGCTCGACGTACCGCTCCGCCTCCGGCTCGGGGTAGAAGGTCGCGGTGTGCAGCACGTCGTCGTGGCGCGCGGCGAAGTCGGCCGCCCAGCTGTTGAGCCAGGCCGCCATCCCCGGCTTGTGCGGGTAGACCAGCGAGGGGAACGCGCGCACCCCGAGGGCACGCAGCCGGGCCAGCCGGTCGTCCTCCTCGGTGCGGTACGCGATCGGCCAGGCCACCCCGGTCAGCGGGCCGACGCCGTCGAAGTACGCCCAGACCTTGTCCATCACGTTCTTCGGCATGAAGTGGACGTGCAGGTCGACCAGGCCGGGGAGGCCGAGCTCCTGCCAGAGCGCAGGGACGTCGGCGTCGGCCAGCGGCGCGGTCACCGCTTGGCGCGGCGCTCGCGCACCCGGGTCTTGGCCTCCCGGCCCATGGCGTTGCGGATCTCCTTGGCAGCGTCGCGCTCGGCCATGACCTGGCGCTTGTCGTGGGCCTTGCGGCCCTTGCCCAGCCCGAGCTCGACCTTGACCTTGCCCCCGAGGAAGTACAGCGACAGGGGGACCAGCGCGTTGCCGCTCTGCTTGAGGTCGCCGGCGAGCTCGTCGATCTCCTTGCGGCTCAGCAGGAGCTTGCGGGTGCGGCGCGGGGTGTGGTTGGTCCAGGTGCCGAGCGTGTACTCGGGGATGTGGACGCCGGACAGCCACGCCTCGCCGTTCTGCACGTAGGCGTAGGCGTCGACCAGCGAGGCCCGGCCCTGGCGCAGCGACTTGACCTCGGTGCCGACCAGCACGATCCCGGCCTCGAACTCCTCGCCGATCGTGTAGTCGTGCCGCGCCTTCTTGTTCTGCGCGATGACGACCTTCTTGGGGTCGCCCCGGTTGCTGCTCGCGAACTGCGTGCTCATCGTCGGCCTCCCGCTCCGGCCCGCAGACCCTCGAGCACCTGCTTCCCCCGTCGCTCCGCCAGGGACGCCGGCGCCCCGGCCGGCACCTCGACGTCGGGCACCAGCCCGACGCCGTCGACCGAGCGGCCGGACGGGGTCGTCCAGCGCGCGACGGTCAGCTCCAGCGCCGTGCCGTCGGGCAGCGGCTGCGGCTCCTGCACGCTGCCCTTGCCGAAGGTGCGGCTGCCGACCAGCACCGCCCGCCCGCGGTCCTGCAGGGCCGCCGCGACGACCTCGGCCGCGCTCGCGGTCCCGCCGTCGACGAGCACGACGAGCGGCGTGGTCGTGTCGCCGTGCCCGGTCGCCGTCAGCGTGCGGCGGCCGGCGTCGCGGCGCGTGTAGGAGACGACCGGGCCGCCGTCCAGGAACGCCGACGCGGTGGCCACGGCCTCGTCGAGCCGACCGCCGGGGTTGCCGCGCAGGTCCAGCAGCAGGCCCTGGCGGGCGGCAGGCGCCGTGACGGCGGCGCGCACGGCGCTCCCGACGCCGGCGCCGAAGGCGGGCACGACGACCCGCTCACCGCTGTCGGAGGCGACGGTCCGGACGGGGTCGCCCCCCGTGGCGGCGGCCGCCGAGGGGCCGCCGACCCAGGAGCCCCAGGGGTCGCCGGCGGCGCCGAGCATCCCGTGCAGGGCCGCGGCGTCGAGGGTGTCCCGGTCGACCGGGTGCAGGGCCGCCGCCTCGATCTGCGCCGCGGCGTCGTCGAGCACGCCTGAGGAGGCCCGTGCGGCCGGGCGGCCGGCACCGGTCGCGACCCCCGCCACGAAGGCCCCCGTCAGCGCGCCCAGCACGGCCACCGCCCCGAGGACCCGTCGCACGACAGGACCCGGACGGAGCATCCGACCACTCTAGGTCGCGCTCGACGGGCAGGGTGCGCGGGGATCAGGGCGGGCTGACCCAGTCCAGGGGGTCGACCGGCTCGCCGTCGCGGCGGACCTCGAAGTGCAGGTGGGGACCGGTGCTGTTGCCCTCGTTGCCGACCCGGCCGACCGTCTGCCCGCGGCTCACGTGCTCCCCCACGTCGACCAGCAGCGCGCTCTGGTGCGCGTAGCCGGTGGTGAAGTCCCGGCCCCCGACGTCGCCGTGGCTGATCAGGATCAGGGTGCCGTAGCCGCTGGCCGGGCCGGCGTAGGTGACGACGCCGTCGTCGGCGGCGTGCACCTCGGTGCCGTAGGGGGCGCCGATGTCGATGCCCGCGTGGAAGCGCATGTCCCCGAAGATCGGGTGACGGCGCCAGCCGAAGTGGCTGGTCAGCGGGCCGTCGACCGGCCACAGCAGGCGGCCGGGCCGGGGCTGCGACACGGGCTCCGGAGCGCGGGGCACGGGCGGCGCCGGCCGGTTCGCGGCGGCAGCGGCGG
>JAOPWW010000262.1 GCA_025965495.1 Frankiales bacterium | reverse complement strand
GCCGGGTCGTCGCCGGCGTCGTGGGGGAGGCCGCCGCGCTGCAGCTGCTGACCTTCCTCGAGGAGCTCGACCTGCCCGACCCCGAGCAGGTCCTGGCCGACCCCGAGGCCTTCGTGCTGCCCGACCGCGGCGATCGCGCCTACGCCGCGCTGGCCGCCGTCGTCGCCGCCGTGCTGTCCGACCTCACGCCGGCGCGCTGGCAGGCGGGCGTCCGCGTCGTCGCGCAGGCCGCGGTGCAGGGCAAGGCCGACGTCGGGGCGGTGGCCATGCAGGCCCTCGTGCAGCACCGGCCGGAGGCGACGGCCCTGCCGAAGGAGATCCGCGCGTTCGTCCCGGTCCTGACGCGGGCGGGCCTGCTCGCGGTCTCGTGAGCCGGGCCCTCGCCCCCGCTGACCTCGAGGTCCTGCAGGCGGCCCGGGTGCTCGCCACCCGGCACCAGCCCTACCTCGCCGTCGCCCTCCACAGCCTGGTCCTGCGGGCCGCCCCCGGCCTGGGGACGTTCGCGGTCGACCGGGCGTGGCGGATGTACGCCGACCCCGCGGTCCTCGGGCAGTGGAGCGTCGAGCAGGTCGCGGCCGTGCTGGTCCACGAGGTGTGGCACCTGCTGCGCGACCACGCCGCCCGTGGCGAGCGCGTCGGGATCACGGGCCGGGAGCGGGCGTGGAACACCGCCTGCGACGCCGAGATCAACGACGACCTGCTCGAGGCGGGCCTGCCCCTGCCCGGGACCCCGCCGACCCCGGCCCGGCTGCGGAGGCCCGACGGCCTGCTCGCGGAGCAGTACTACGCCGAGCTGCCGGAGTCGTCCCGGTGGACGGTCGACTGCGGCAGCGGCGCCGACGGGCGGACGCGCGAGTGGGAGGACGGCGACGCCCCGGGCCTGACCCCCGTGCAGGCCGACCTGGTGCGGGCCGCGACGGCCCGGGAGGTCGCCGACGCCGCCCGACAGGGGACCCTGCCGGGCGGCTGGGAGCGCTGGGCGGAGAGCCTCCTGCGGCCGAAGGTCGACTGGCGCCAGGTGCTGGCGGCGACGGTCCGGGGCGGTCTCGGCTGGGTGGCGGGGACCGTGGACCACACCAGGTCGCGGCCCTCCCGGCGGGGCGCGGCGGTCCCCGGTGTCGTGCTGTCGTCGCTGCGCCGGCCGGTGCCGACCGTCGCGGTCGTCGTCGACACGTCCGGGTCGGTCGACGACGCGATGCTCGGGCAGGCGCTGGCCGAGGTCGACGGCGCGCTGCAGGCGGGCGGTGTCCGTCGGGAGTCCGTGACGGTGCTCGCCTGCGACACCCAGGCCGGCCCGGCGCAGCGGGTGCGGTCCGCGGCGCAGGTGCGGCTGGCCGGGGGCGGCGGGACCGACCTCCGGGTCGGCATCGACGCCGCTGCCCGCCTGCGGCCGCGGCCCCAGCTGCTGGTGGTGCTCACCGACGGCCGCACGCCCTGGCCGGACGCGCCGCCGCGCGGGGTGCGGGTCGTGGTCGCCCTGCTCAGCGAACCGGGGACTGACGGGCCGCCGCCCCCGGCGTGGGCGACGGTCGTCCGCGCCCACGCCTGACCGGAGCTACCTGCTGTAGGTCGACCGGGGCGCCGCGCCCATCGGCACGCCGCCGTAGACGACCGCGCCCGTGGCGTCCTGGTAGCGCTGCCAGGTCACGGCCTCCTGGAAGCCCTTGCCGGGCTTGCTGTAGTCGCAGACGCCGGTCGGGAACGTCTTCTTCAGCGTCGCCTGCTGGGCGGCGTCGAAGACCTCGGCGAACCTCTTGCCGGCGTAGACGAAGTCCTCGATCGGCATGGTCTGGCAGTCGAGGCGGTCGTCGGTGAAGCCGACCTTCGCCGGCCCGACGCCGTTGACCGGCGCCTGGTCGCCGCCGCCAGCCTCGATCCGCGGCGAGCTGAACAGCGTCGCGCCGACCGCCGTGCGGCACTCCTCGAGCGGGGCGTCCAGGCCCTCGGTCCCGACGCAGCGCTCGGCGATCCCGGCCGGCTCCTCCGCCGCGATGATCTTCTTCGCGAGCGGGGTCGTGCTCCGGTCCTTCTCGACCTGCTCGAGCCAGGTGTCCATCGCCGTGATGGCGCTCTCGGCGAACTGCGGGTCGCCCAGCAGCGGGGTCTGCCCCTGCCAGAACACCTGGTTCGCAGACGTGCCGTGCTCGCGCACGAGGCGGTCGCGCAGGGCGAACTTGCGGTAGACGTCGTGGAAGGCGCCGGGCTCGGGACCGCCCAGGTCGATGATGGCGACCTGGTCGAGGTGGGCGGCGGTGTCGACGGCGCCGCTGCGGTACACGCGGTCCTGCGCCACCGGGTCGCCCTGGGTGCGGGCAGCCGTGTGGTCGAAGTCGATGTCGTAGCCGCCGACGCCGGCGTTGAGCTTCACGAACTGGTCCGCGGTCAGGGGCGGTCGGGTCGGGTCGCCGACGTTCGCGTCGAGCGAGGACAGGAAGCCCGACAGGCCGTACTGCACGCCGACGTTGCTGATCGGGCGGTGCGCCTTGCCGTGCGCGTCCAGGCCGAAGACGTTCTTCATGTAGTCCTGGAACGAGCAGCGGACGCCCTTCTGCGACGCGGTCGTGAAGACCTTGCTGTCGGGGACGCCGGGGCAGGACCGGCTCGGGTCACCGCTGTTGGGGATGGCCGTGGTGAAGCTGATCTGGTTGACGGGGTTCGCGTGGCCGAAGATCGACGGCCACTGCGCGGGCACGATGCCGGCGTCGACCGAGCCCGGACCCTCGAGGTAGGCGCGCAGTCCGACGTAGTCGACGTACTGCTGCGCTGAGCTCCACGCGTCGGTGAAGCTGCACTGCGGGGTGATCCCCTGGTAGACGCCCGGGTAGGCGTTCGCGACCTGCTGCTGGACGAGCGAGCCGCCCGAGCAGCCGCTGCCGATCGTGTAGCGCAGCGGGCCGAAGCGCTCGACCACCATCTCCTTGGTGCGGATCAGCGACTCGGCCTGCGTCACGAGGTTGCAGTTGTGGCCGGCGTTGTCGAGGGCGTGGGAGGCGACGGCGAAGCCCTGCGCGAGGGCCTGCTCGAACAGGACGTCGGTGGCGGTGCCCGAGGCGTAGGAGGTGTCGCAGCTGGTGCCGTGCGCGAGGACGAGCTTGTGGTTGAAGCCGGGGTTCGCGGCCAGCGGGTCCGGCGTGCGGCCCTGGGTGGCCGGGTCGAACAGCGCGGCGATCCGGTACTGGTCGCGCAGGCTGTAGCCCTCCTCCACGCGCACGACGAACGGCACCGTGTGGCCGTCGTCGGTCGTCGTGGTGGCGACGTCGCTCGGCGGGTTCGCGGGGTCGTAGGGCTGGAACGGCGAGGCGACGGGGTCGCTCGCGACCCGGCCGGGGGTGCCGGCCTTGCTCGGGTCGGTCGACTTGTACACGTAGCTGATGGTGGCGTTCTTGCTGCAGTCGGCGCGGGTCGCGCCGTTGCTGCAGGTCCACGGCTGGATGAGCGGGCCGCTGAACGACGGCGCCTGCAGCCCGACGTTGGTGATGCCCAGCGTGGCGGAACCGGCCCCCGGGACGACGGCCTTCAGGGTGCTGCGGCCGCCGGGCAGCCGGGTGACCAGGCCGCGCAGGCCCGGCCCGGCCTTGCGGAAGGCGCTCGTGACGTCCCGGGTCCCGGCGGTGACCTCGACCCTGCGGACGTCGGTGCCCTTCGGCACGACCACCTCGACGAGGACGTCGCCCCCCGTGACGAGGTCGGCGCGGGTCGACAGCGCACGCACCTGCACGGGCGCCCCCGTGTCGAGGGGGTCGAACGAGGAGTACGCAGGGACGGCGAGCGGCCCGGCGTGCGCGGTGGGGGTCGCGGCCGAGGACGGGAGGGTCACGACGCCGGCGCCGGCCAGCAGCGGGGCCAGCAGCAGGACGAGCCGGCGGCGGCCGGAGGGGGTGAGGCGCATGGGTGTCCTGTTCGACGTCCGCCGCACCGTTCCTGCAGCCTGTGACGCACTCGTGTGACCTGTGCCAGGGTGCCGCGCATGACGGACTCGGGCGCGCCCTGGCTGGTCGGCTGCGGGAGCGCGGACGTGACGGGTGAGCCGTGGGACGCCGGGATGCTCGGCTACGGCATGCGGTGGCAGCGCAGCGAGGGGCTCCACCTGCGCCAGCGCAGCCGGGCCTTCGCCGTCGGCGACCCCGCCACGGGCCGTCGGCTGGTGCTCGTCGTCGCCGACGTCGGCATGTTCTTCGCCAACGTCCGGGAGGCGGTCCTCGCCCGGCTCGTTCCCACCGGCCTGCGGCCCGAGGACCTGCTGCTGACCGCGACCCACACCCACGCCGGTGCGGGCGGGTTCTCCGGCTACCGGATGTACGCGACGACGAACGGCGGCCTGCGCGAGCACACGTTCACGGCCCTCGTCGACGGCGTCGTGGCGTCCGTCGAGCAAGCGCTCGCCGACCTCGCCCCGGGCCGGCTGCGGCTGTCGCGGGGCGAGCTGACAGGTGCCAGCGTCAACCGCTCCCCGACGGCGTTCGCCCGCAACCCGGAGGCCGACCGCCAGCACTTCCCGGACGCCGTCGACCCCAGCACGGTGCTGCTGCGGCTCGAGCGCGAGGGCCGCCTGGTCGGGGCGGTGAACTGGTTCGCCACCCACGGCACCAGCCTGTCCAACCGCAACACCCTCCTGTCCGGGGACAACAAGGGCTGGGCGTCGTCGACGTGGGAGGCGCTGCTGCGGGACCAGGGCACGGTCGCCGCGTTCGCCCAGACGAACGCTGGCGACATGTCGCCGAACGTCCCGGACGCGACCCGCGGCCCCACGCCCGACGACGTCGAGAACACCCGCCTGGTGGGGGAGCGGCAGCTCGACGCCGCCCTCGGGCTGGCCGGGCAGGCGGGCCGGGAGCTGGCCGGCGGGCTCGACGTCCGGCTGTCCCTCGTGCGGCTGCCCGGGCTGCCGGTGGACGCGCGGCACGCCGCGGACGGGCGGCCGCACCGGCTGGGGCAGGCGGTGCTCGGGGCGGCCTTCGCGGCGGGGACCAAGGAGGGGCCGGGGGTCGGGGCGTTCGGCGAGGGCGTCGACGGCAACCGCGTCCTGTCCGCCTGCAGCGGCCTCGCGTGGCGGCTGCGCCCGGGGGTCGGCGACGCGCACCGGCCGAAGGCGATGCTGCTGCCGGTCGGGGCGCTGGGCTGGACCGCCGAGACCGTGCCCGTGCAGATCGTCCGGCTCGGGCCGCTCGTGCTGGTCGCCCTCGCGCAGGAGGTGACGATCGTCGCCGGGCTGCGGCTGCGGCGCGCGGTGGCCGAGACCCTGGAGGTCCCGCTCGAGGACGTCCTGCTGCAGGGCTACGCCAACGACTACGCCGGCTACGTGACGACGCCCGAGGAGTACGACGCCCAGCGCTACGAGGGCGGGCACACCATGTTCGGGCGCTGGCTGCTGCCGGCCTACCTGCAGGAGGTCGTCCGGGTCGCCACGGACCTGAGGGACGGCCGGCCGAGCGAGAGCGCGCCGCCGGGGCGGCCCAAGCCGGTCGCGCCCGCGGCGGTCGAGGGCCCGGGGCCGCTGGCGACGCCGCGGCTGTCCGGACCGGCCACGGCGCGGGCCGGGGAGCAGGTCCGCGTCGAGGTCGCAGGCGACGACCCGCGCGGTCCGGTCCGGGCGGTCTACTGCGACGTCCAGTGCCGCGACGACGACGGCACCTGGCACACGGTCGCGACCGACGCGGACTGGTCCACGACCGTCCGGTGGCGGCGGCCCCCCGAGGGCGGCTGGCAGACGGTCGTGCGCTGGCAGGTGCCGAGGGACGCTGCCGGACCGCACCGCGTCCGCTGGTGCGACCGCACCGGGAGCTGGCACGACGGGCCCGTGTTCGAGGTCAGCGGCGGAGGACCGCCGCGAGTCAGGGGCTGAGGACGGCGGCGACCGTCCCGCCCAGCTCCACGGCCGCCTCCCGGTCGGCCCGCTGCACGCCGCCCCGGACCTCCAGCACCGGCGCGACCCGCTTCCAGCGCAGCGCCCCGGTGACCGTCTCGACCGACCGGACCGCGCCCCCGACGTCGTCCCCGCCGTGCACGTACAGGCCGAAGGGGCGGCCGACGGTCGCGTCGAGGCACGGGTAGTAGGCCTGGTCGAAGAAGTGCTTGAGCGCCCCGCTCATGTACCCGATGTTCGCCGGCGTGCCGAGGACCAGGGCGTCGCACTCGAGCACCTCGACCGGCGAGCAGGTCAGCGCCGGTCGCACGACGACGTCGACCTCCGGCACCAGCGCGGCCCCCTCCCGCACCGCCTCCAGGAGCTCCTGCAGCGACGGCGACGGCGTGTGGTGGACGACCAGCAGGCGCGGCACGGCTACCTCGCGCCGCCGCTGCTGACCGGCTGGGTCGTGGCGTCGTCGAGCCGCCCGGCGACCGGGCCGCCGGACCGCCAGCGCTCGAGCAGCTGCCCGTCGGCGTCGAGGTAGTCGCGCCAGCTGCGGGTCGGCGTCCAGCCGAGCATCCGCCGGGCCTTGGCGCAGCTGATCCCGGAGGCGTCCGGGCGCTCCAGCTCGCGCAGGGCGATCCGGTCGCCGTAGTACTGGCGCAGGACCGCCGCGAAGTCGTGGCCGCCGGCGTTGTCGGGGGAGGCGACGTAGAAGACCTCGTGGCCCGGCAGGTCGGTCTCGACGGCGAGGCGGGTGGCGTCGGCGAGGTCGTACACGTCGATGTAGCTCCACAGGTTCGGCGACAGGACGGCGGCGTCCCGCACCTGCGGCCCGAGGTTCTGCGCGTAGTTGCCCTCGTGCATCACCCAGGACGGCCGGATGCTCGTGCACGCCATGTCGCTGCGGCGCACGCACGCGTCCAGGACCTGCTCGGCGAGGTGCTTGGCGAGGGCGTACGGGTCCTGCGGCGCGACCGGGTGCTCCTCGTCGACCGGGGCGTACTCAGGCAGGAACGGCCGCTCGGCGAAGAAGAAGCCGGGGACGGTCTCCGACGACATCTGCACGAACCGGCGCACGCCCATCCGCACGGCAGCCTCGCTGAGGGTGAACACGCTCAGCAGGTTGTTGGCGAACACCTCGTGGGGCGGGTTCTGCGTGGGCTCCGGGATGGCGGCGCAGTGCACGACGGCGTCCGGCCGGTGCCGCAGCAGCGCGTAGCAGTCGCCGGCGTCCGTGGTGTCGGCCTGCACGTAGGTGGGGGCGCCCTCGTCGGCCCGCTCGAACACCGGGGGCAGCCGGTCGCTGCCGACGACCTCGTGACCCGCCTCGTGCAGGGCGAGCACGACGGCCCGCCCGACCTTGCCGCGCGAGCCGGTGACGACGACCTTCAGGGGAGTGCTCATGGCAGGCCCCTGCCCCGGGTGCCGGTGCGCGACGCGCCGCCTAGCGTCGAGGTCATGACGACGCCCCTGACCCTCCCGTCCTTCTGCCTCGGCGGCAACGTGTTCGGCTGGACCTCGAGCGAGCAGGAGTCGTTCGCCGTCCTCGACGCCTTCCACGCCGCCGGCGGGACGTTCGTCGACACCGCGGACGTCTACTCCGCCTGGGTCCCGGGGCACACGGGCGGCGAGTCCGAGGCGCTGCTCGGGCGGTGGATGGCCTCCCGCGGGACGCGCGACGACATGGTGGTGGCGACCAAGGTGGCGTCCAAGCCGGGCCGCGAGGGCCTGTCCGCCGAGACCGTCCGCGCCGCCGCGCAGGAGTCGCTGGAGCGGCTGCAGACCGACCGGATCGACCTCTACTACGCCCACCGCGACGACGAGGCGACGCCGCAGGAGGAGACCTGCGCCGCGTTCGACGCCCTCGTGCGGGACGGCGCGGTGCGGGCGCTCGGGGCCAGCAACTTCTCGAGCGAGCGGCTCGCCTCGGCCCTCGCCGTGCAGGACCGCGACGGGCTCGCGCGCTACACCGTGGTCCAGCCGCTCTACAACCTGCTCGACCGCGACTACGAGCGCGACCTCGCCCCGCTGGTCGCCGCCGAGGGACTGGCGTGCGTGCCGTACTCGGCGCTCGCCAGCGGCTTCCTGTCCGGCAAGTACCGGCCCGGGACCCCCGTCGACAGCGCCCGCGCGCCGAAGGCGTCCCGCTACCTCGAGCGCGGGGGTGCGGCGGCCCTCGAGGTGCTCGACGGCGTCGCCGCCGCGCACGGCACGTCCGTCCCGGCGGTGGCCATCGCCTGGCTCGCGGCCCAGCCGACCGTCGCCTCGCCGATCGCCAGTGCGCGCACCCCCGAGCAGCTGACCGACCTGCTGCCGGCGCTCGACCTGGTGCTCACCGACGAGGAGCTCACCGCCCTCACGGCCCTCGCCTGAGGGCGGGGGAGCCGCGTGGCCCGGGCGTGACGGCGGTCACTACAGTGCGTCCATGAGCTTCAACCTCGCCACCATCCTGCGTGAGTCCGCGGCTGCGAACCCGGACAAGACGCTGTGCCACGTCAACGACCTGTCCTTCACCTACGCGCAGGTCGACGAGATCAGCGGCCGGGTGGCGTCCGCGCTGCTCGCGACGGGCCTTCAGCAGGGCGACAAGGTCGCGGTGCAGCTGCCGAACCTCCCGCAGTTCCTGTTCACCTACTTCGGCATCCTCAAGGCCGGCCTGGTGATGGTGCCGCTCAACCCGCTGCTGCGTGCCCCCGAGGTCGCCTACCACCTCGACAACAGCGACTCCAAGGCGCTGGTGACGTTCGAGATGTTCGCCGAGGAGGCGTTCAAGGGCGCCGGCCAGCTGGAGACGGCGATCCCGACGTACGTCGTGAACCTGCCCGGCAACGACGCCCGCCCCGAGGGCACCAAGCACTACGACGAGCTCTACTTCGCCGATGACACCCGCGACATCGTGCCGCTGGGCGCGGACGACACCGCGGTGCTGCTCTACACCAGCGGCACGACCGGCAAGCCCAAGGGAGCTGAGCTCACCCACTTCCAGCTGTTCATGAACTGCACCGTGGCGGGCGAGCTGTTCGAGTTCCGCGAGGACGACATCGGCGTCGCGGTGCTGCCCCTGTTCCACGTGTTCGGCCTGTCCAGCGTGCTCAACGTGACCGTCCGGTACGGCGGGACGATGGTGCTGGTGCCGCGCTTCGAGATGGACCCGGTGATCGAGGCGATCGAGAAGCACGGCTGCACGATCTTCTCCGGCGTCCCGACGATGTACTTCGCGCTGCTGAACACCGACCTGACCGGGCGGGACCTGTCCAGCCTGCGGGTCGGCGTCTCCGGCGGCGCGCCGATCCCCGGCGAGACCATCCGGGCGTTCGAGGAGAAGTTCCCCGGCTGCGTGATCCTCGAGGGCTACGGCCTGTCCGAGAGCGCCAGCACCACGACGTTCAACATCAACGCCGAGCAGCGCAAGGTCATGAGCATCGGCAAGCCGATCTGGGGCGTGCAGGTCGAGGTCGTCGACGCCGACGAGAAGCCGCTGCCCCCCGGCGAGGACAACGTCGGCGAGCTCGTCATCCGTGGCCACAACATCATGAAGGGGTACTACAAGAACCCCGAGGCGACGGCGGAGGCCTTCAAGGGCGGCTGGTTCCACACCGGCGACCTCGGCTACCGCGACACCGACGGGTTCCTGTTCATCGTCGACCGCAAGAAGGACCTCATCATCC
>JAOPWW010000080.1 GCA_025965495.1 Frankiales bacterium | reverse complement strand
GCCGAGAGCGGCTGGCGCGGCCGCAGCGGCACCGCCGGGCGCCTCGCCGCGGCCCTGCGCGGCTGGACCCCGCTGCGCTACGAGGTCACCGAGGAGCCGAGCCCCGGCGCCGACGGCGAGCGCTACTCGGTCACGCCCGCGCTCGGCGTCTTCCGCGCCACGACCAGCGCGAACGGCGACGTCGTCGTCCCGGAGGACCGGCTGCGGGCGGCCCTCGCCGGCGCCAGCGGCCCGGCGCTGAGCCACGAGATCGACCGGCTGCTGGGCAGCGCCTGGGACGAGGAGCTCGAGCCCTACCGGTACGCGGGCGCGGGGGCCAGCGTCACCTGGCTGCACCAGGTGGTCTGACAGTCGTCGGACCCGCGAGGGTTGTGTTCGTGGAGACCGGGGAGTGTCTCGCCGGACAGATCCACTTCACCCCTTCAGGAGAACCCACATGCAGGACCTTGCCGCGATCAACTACGACAAGGGGTTCGGGAAGGCCCTCCAGAACGGGATCGACCTCCTGCCGAAGGTCGGCTACTTCCTGCTGATCCTCATCATCGGGATCATCGTCGCGAAGATCGTGCAGAAGATCATCACGAAGGTGCTGCAGAAGGTCGGCTTCGACCAGCTGGTCGAGCGCGGCGGGGTGAAGCAGGCGCTCAGCAAGAGCAAGTACGACGCCGCCAGCATCCTCGGCCGCATCGTCTACTACTTCATCTTCCTGCTCGTCCTGCAGGCCGCCTTCGACGTGTTCGGCAAGGGCAACGGCGTCAGCCTGTTCCTGGCCCGGATCGTGGCCTTCCTGCCGAACCTGTTCGTGGCCGTCCTCATCATCGTGATCGCCGCTGCCGCGGCCGCCGCCGTGAAGGACCTGCTGTCCAACCTGCTCGGCGGCCTGTCCTACGGCGCCGCGGTCGCCAACGGCGCCTCGCTGTTCATCGTCGCGATCGGCGCCTTCGCCGCGCTCGACCAGCTGCAGATCGCCCCGCTCATCGTCGGCGGCATCTACTACGGCCTGCTCGCGCTGATCATCGTCCCGCTGATCATCGCCTTCGGTGTCGGCGGCATCGAGCCGGCCCGCGACGCCATCCGCGCCGCGCAGGCCAAGGGCCAGCAGAAGGTCGAGCAGGCGCAGACCGAGTACGCCGAGCAGCAGTCCGAGACCTCCGACGAGGAGGCCGTCGCGGCCCCCGCCAAGACCCGGGCCCGCAAGACGACGGCCGTCACCCGTCGTCGCAGCACCACCCTCTAGGCACCCGTGACCGACGTCCCCGGCCGCCGGCCCGCCTCCTCCGGGAGCGCGGCCGGTGCCGGGGACGTCGTGCGTCCGGGCGGGGGACCCGGGCAGGACGGCGCCCTGCAGGAGCCCGACGTCCGGGCCGGCCTGCGCCTGCTGCTCGCCGTCGCCGGAGCCGTCGCCCTCGCGGTCGGCCTCGGGCCGGTCGCCCTGCTCGTCCACGACCGGTGGTCGCCGCTGGTCCGGCTCGACGCCTCGGTGAGCCGGGCGGCGGAGCGGGCCGAGGAGGCCAGCCCCCTGCTGCGCCACGCCGCGCTGGCGCTGACCCACCTGGGCGACCCCCTGGTCGTGACCCTCGGCAGCCTCGTCACCGTCGTCGCCCTGCTGGTGGTCCACCGGCGCCGGGCGGCCCTGTTCGTGGCCGTCGCGCGGATCGGCGCCCTGGTCCTGTCGCAGACGACCAAGCAGGTCGTCGGGCGGGCCCGTCCGGTGTTCGCGCACCCGATCGCCCACGCGGGGGGCGCCTCGTTCCCCTCCGGCCACGCCCTCGGCGGATCGGTCTTCTGGCTGACCACCGCGCTCGTCGTGCTCCCCGCCGTCGCCCCGTCGCGGCGCCGGCTGGTGCTGGCCGCCGCCGTCGTCGTCTCGCTCGTGGTCGCGGCGACCCGCGTGCTGATCGGCGTCCACTTCCTCACCGACGTCGTCGCGGGTCTGCTGGTCGGGGGCGCGTGGACGGCGGTCTGCGCCTCGGTCTTCGCCCTGTGGCGGCACGAGGAGGGTCGTCCGCAGCCGGTCCTGCAGCAGGGCGTCGACGCGTGAGCCGCGACCCCGCCGAGGACCTGCGGCGCATCGCGTTCTGCCTCGAGCGGGCGCTCGAGCCCAGCTACCGCGTGAAGGCCTTCCGCACGGCCGCCGGCGTCGTCGACCGCGAGGGGCGGGACGCCGTCGCCGCCCGCTCCGCCGCCGGGACGCTCACCGACCTCACCGGCATCGGCAAGGTCACGGCGCTCGTCGTCACGGAGTCGCTGGCGGGGGAGGAGCCGGTCTACCTGCGGCGCGTCGAGACGCTCGGCGACGAGCCGGTCAGCGAGGGCGCCGGGCGCCTCCGGGCCGCGCTGCAGGGCGACCTGCACACCCACTCCGACTGGTCCGACGGCGGCTCCCCGATCGAGGAGATGGCCCGCGCGGCCCGCGCCCTCGGGCACGCCTACGTCGTGCTCACCGACCACTCACCGCGGCTGACCGTCGCCAACGGCCTGTCGCCGGCGCGCCTGCGCCAGCAGCTCGACGTCGTCGCGGCGCTCAACGAGGTCTTCGCGCAGGAGCACGCCGACGGCCTGGCCGAGCCGTTCCGGCTGCTCACCGGCATCGAGTGCGACATCCTCGAGGACGGCTCCCTGGACCAGGAGCCCGAGCTGCTCGCCCGCCTGGACGTCGTCGTCGCGAGCGTGCACAGCAAGCTGCGGATGGAGCGGGACGCCATGACCGCGCGGATGGTCGCCGCCATCAGCAACCCCGCCACCGACGTCCTGGGGCACTGCACCGGCCGGCAGGTGCTCGGGCACGGGCGGGGCGGCAAGGGCCGGCCCGAGTCGGAGTTCGACGCCGAGGTGGTGTTCGCGGCGTGCGCGCAGTTCGACGTCGCGGTGGAGGTCAACAGTCGCCCGGAGCGGCTCGACCCGCCCAAGCGGCTGCTCCGCCTGGCCGTGGAGGCCGGCTGCCGGGTCGCGATCGACACCGACGCCCACGCGCCCGGTCAGCTCGACTGGCAGCACCTGGGCTGCGAGCGGGCGCACCTGTGCGGGGTCGAGGCCGACCAGGTCGTCAACACCTGGGACCTCGACCGGCTGCTCAGCTGGTCGGGCGCCGCTGCAGGGGGATGAGCGCGGCGACGGGGTCGATGAGCACGGAGGAGACCTCGTCCGACACGGCGTCGGACACGAGCAGTGCGCACGCGGCGTCCAGGCACAGCGCCAGCACCCGCTGGTCCTCGCGCGGCGACGACGACGACGGGCTCGTGCGGCAGGTCGGGCAGGGCCGGGACAGGCCCTCGGTGCCGCTGCGGCGCACCAGGGCCCAGGTCCGGCGGCGGCTGGTCACGACCGCGGCCTGGAAGGCGCTGTCGCGGGCCTGCTCGCGGTCGGCCTCCTGGACGAAGGAGCGGTCGACGAGCTGGTCGAACAGGTCCTGGCCGGCGGCGTCGTGGCAGCGGGCGGCGAGGGTCGGCAGGGCGGCCAGCAGGGCCTTGACCAGGGTGGCGTTCGGGCCGAGGTCGGGCTCCAGCAGGGCCTGCTCGGCGGGGAACACGGTCCGCCACGGGCGCATCAGGGCGGCGTGCTCGCCCCGGGCGAGCACCGGCCTGGCGTAGGAGGCGGCGATCGCGTCGCGGACGGCCTTGAGGCCGCGGACCGCGACGGAGGCCTCGACGGTCAGGTAGGGCGCCTCGCCCCGGACGTCGTCGGCGAACAGCGCCTGGACGGCCTCGAAGGCGGCGAGCACCTCGCAGACGAGCGGGCTGTCGGGGGACAGCGCGTGGTCGCGGGCCTCGGCCACGGCGACGGTGTTGACCCAGCCCTCGGCCAGGCGCACGAGGTCGGCGTCGGTGACGTGGGCCAGCTG
This sequence comes from Frankiales bacterium, assembly GCA_025965495.1. GTDB lineage: Bacteria > Actinomycetota > Actinomycetes > Mycobacteriales > SCTD01 > RYN-122. Next base: position 2,632 of record JAOPWW010000080.1, on the reverse strand, counting down.
CGCGAGGACGCCGAGCACCTCGGGGAGGTTGGGGTGCTCCTCGAGGGTGTTCACGTGCGCGGTCCGCTTCGTCATCTGGTCCTCCGTGGTCCCGGCTTCCTGCACCATCCTTCGGCAGGCAGCGGGTGGAGGGCAGGGTATTCGGACCCGAACAGCCCGAACGGGCCATGGACGGGGGATACCCCGTCCACGGCCCGTCCGCGTGTCTGGTCAGAAGCGGTGGGACTCCGTGCCGCCGAGCGAGCTCCAGGCCTCCTGGAGGTTCGTGTAGGAGGTGTCGGCCCGCAGCTGGCGGAGCCGCACGAGGACGGCGTCCGGCGCCTGCCGACCCTGGGCCACGGCCAGCAGCTGCGCGCCGGTCGCCGGCCACACCTCCTTGCCGAGGTACTGGGCGATCGTGGAGCGCTCCTCGACGTCGGCCTCGGTCATCCCGTCGGGGACGCCGCCGTGCAGGCTGCCGTCGCCGGACAGGTCCACCGCAGGCTGGTCCTCGCCCGAGGGCTCGGCCGACTTCCACTCCTCGGCGTGCGTGTCCCGGCCGGCGGTCATCATGCCGCGCGTCTCGTGCTCCAGGGCGTCGTCCATGCGGGCGCTGTGCTTGTCGCTGCCTCGTTCCATGACGGTCCGGTACCCCGTGGGCGGTACGGCACACGGCACGCTCCTGTGCCCCGACCGACAGGTAGGACGCCCCCCGGGCGGGCACACCACTGCCGTGGACAGGACACCTCGCCGCCGCCGCGGCCGCCTCGCGGCGCTGCTCCCCGCGCTGCTCGTCGTGGCCGTGCTCGGCACCGGCGGCGGGAGCCTCACGGCCGGCGCGTCGAGCCGGGTCGTCGACCTGCAGGTGACGACGCCGGGCAGCCCCGCTAGCCGCTGACCTCGCTGCTGCCCGCCTGGGTGTCCTTGCTCGGCGCGACCCGCTCGCTGCGCAGGTCGTAGCGCGCCACGGCCTGCGCGGGGACGCCCTCGTCGACCTCGCCGCGGGCGGCGAGCGCGTTGAGGACCGCGACGGCGACCGACTCGGCGTCGGTGTGGAAGTGCCGGCGCAGGGCGGCCCGGGTGTCGGACCGGCCGTAGCCGTCCGTGCCGAGGCTGCTCCAGTCCTGCTCCACCCACCGGCTGACCTGGTCGGGGACGGCGCGCATCCAGTCGCTCACGGCGACGACCGGGCCGGGCGCGCCCTGCAGGGCCTGGGTGACGTACGGCGTCCGGCGCGAGCCCGGGTCCAGCAGGGCGTCGGCCTCGCAGGCGACGGCGTCGCGGCGCAGCTCGTTCCAGCTGGTCACCGACCAGACGTCGGCGACGACGCCCCAGTCGTCGCGCAGCAGCTGCTGGGCCTCCAGCGCGTGCCGCACGCTGACGCCGCTGGCGAGCACCTGGGCCCGCGGGCCCTCGCCCGAGCCGGGCCGGTAGCGGTAGATGCCGCGCAGGACGCCCTCGCGCAGGTCCGGGACGTCGGGCATCGCCGGCTGCGGGTAGGGCTCGTTGTAGACGGTGAGGTAGTAGAAGACGTCCTCGGGCGCCTCGCCGTACATCCGGCGCAGCCCGTCCTCGACGATGAACGAGATCTCGAAGCCGAAGGCCGGGTCGTAGGCGACGACGGCGGGGTTGGTGCTGGCCAGCAGCAGGCTGTGGCCGTCCTGGTGCTGCAGGCCCTCGCCGTTGAGGGTGGTGCGACCGGCGGTGGCGCCGAGCAGGAAGCCGCGGCCGAGCTGGTCGCCCATGGCCCACATCTGGTCGCCGGTGCGCTGGAAGCCGAACATCGAGTAGAAGACGTAGACCGGGATCATCGCCTCGCCGTGGGTGGCGTAGGACGTGCCGGCGGCGATCACCGAGGCCATCGAGCCCGCCTCGGTGATGCCCTCGTGCAGGATCTGGCCGTTCGTCGACTCCTTGTAGGACAGCAGCAGCGCGCGGTCGACGGCCTCGTAGGTCTGGCCGAACGGCGAGTAGATCTTCGCCGTCGGGAACATCGCGTCGATGCCGAACGTGCGGGCCTCGTCGGGGATGACCGGCACGAAGCGCGCGCCGATCCCCTTGTCCTTCATGAGGTCCTTGAGCAGGCGGACGAAGGCCATCGTGGTCGCGACCGACTGCTTGCCCGACCCGCGCTTGAGCTCGTCGTAGACCTCCGTCGGCGGCAGCGCCAGCGGCTTGCTGCGGTCGACCCGGCGGGGGAGCGAGCCCCCGAGGGACTCCCGGCGCTCCTTCATGTACTCGATCTCCGCGCTGTGCGGACCCGGGTGGAAGTAGGGCGGCAGGTCGCTCTCGAGCGCGCGGTCGGAGATGTCGATGCGCAGGCGGTCGCGCAGCTCCTTGAGCTCGTCCTTGGTGAGCTTCTTCATCTGGTGGGTCGCGTTGCGGCCCTCGAAGTCCTTGCCGAGGGTCCAGCCCTTCACCGTGTGGGCCAGGATCACCGTCGGCTGGCCGTGGTGGGCCTGCGCGGCGGCGAAGGCCGAGTAGACCTTGCGGTAGTCGTGGCCCCCGCGCGGCATCGCCTTGATGTCGGCGTCGGTGAGGTGCTCCACCATCCGCCGCAGCCGCGGGTCGGTGCCGAAGAACTTCTCCCGCGTGTAGGCGCCGTCCTCGACCGAGTACGTCTGGAACTGGCCGTCCGGCGTCGTGTTCATCG
>JAOPWW010000073.1 GCA_025965495.1 Frankiales bacterium | reverse complement strand
GCCAAGGTCTTCCCCGACTCGACGGCGCGCAGCTACAACTACTTCGTCCCGCAGAAGCGCAAGCAGACGCACTACGAGGACGTGACGGTCGAGGTCCAGCCGGACCCCCGCCACTACCTGGCGCAGGGCTGGATCTACGGCTTCGCCGACGGCCAGGGCGGCTACCCGCTGGAGTGGACGGCCCTCAAGGCCTGGGGCTCCGACCGGCCCGTCCCCGAGCGCTTCCCCGGCTCGGGCGGCAAGGGCTACGACTGGCCGGCGCACGGCTGGCACGAGTTCCGCGACCCCAACGAGGAGTGGGAGCTCACCTTCTACAAGTACAACTCGAACGTGGTGCGCCAGATCGGCGCCAACGTCGACGCGGCGCGGAAGACCAAGGCGTTCTCCCAGTGGAACCCGAACTGGGTGCAGTTCGTGGAGAGCCACGTCGGCGCCTGGATGCACGTCGAGCACGGCCTCGGCCTGTACGTGTTCGCGAACGCGCAGCGGCGTGCTCCGACGAACATGCACAACAACGCGATCTCCGTGAACAGCATGCACTGCATCCGCACGGCGCAGGACCTCGCGCTCTACAACCTGACCCTGACCGAGGAGGTCGAGGGCTTCGACGGCGGCGCGCACCTGGAGGCCTGGAACACCGACCCGGCCTGGCAGGGCACGCGCAAGGTGGTCGAGCAGCTCACCTGCGTCGACGACTGGGCCGAGGCGGTCTTCGCCACGAACGTGGTCTTCGAGCCGCTCGTCGGCGAGCTGTTCCGCAGCCAGCTCGTCCAGCAGGCCTCGCCGCGCAACGGCGACTTCGTGACCCCGACCGTGCTGGGCGCCGGCGAGCACGACTACGCCACCCGCGACCTGCGCTACACGACCGCCCTGTTCGAGCTCCTGACCAACGACAAGGAGTTCGCCGACCACAACAGGGCGCTCCTGCAGTCGTGGCTGGCGGTGTGGGTGCCGCGCTGCCTGGAAGCGGCCCGCGCGATGCAGCCCCTGTGGTCCCTGCCGGACGCCAAGCCGCCGCGGTTCGAGGACGCCCTCGACCACGTCAAGAGCCGCTTCACCGGGATCCTCGCCGACCTCGGTCTCGCCACCCCGAAGGAGCTGTCGCTGTGACCGCCACGACGACCACCAGCCCGTTCACCTCCGACAGCACGGCGTCCGGGAAGTGCGGCGTCACGCTCATGAACAACCAGGTCGGGGTCGTCATGGCCCAGGTCATGGGCCGCCGCGACGGCGTCGTCATCACGCCGCTGCCCTCGATGATCCGGGTGGACGCACCGACCCGGATGGACTTCGTCTACGCCGACATCTCCGAGGCCCTGGGCGAGGAGGAGGACTTCTTCGACGCCGCGCAGTTCGAGGAGAACATGTCCACGCACTACGGGAAGATGGTCCACGAGGACGACCGGACCATCATGTTCGCCTCCCCCGAGGACGCCGCGCAGTACCTCGGCTGGGACCTCCCTCTCAAGGGCTGAGCCGCACGACCCCCACCGCTGCAGCTCTCCAGGAGGACCCGTGTACGAGAAGGACGGCCAGAAGTACTTCATCGTCGACAGCCACATGCACTACTGGGACGCGAGCCCCGCGAACTGGGTGCAGGGCCAGGAGAACTACGCCAAGGGCTGGATCGACTGCTTCCACGCCTACCAGTCGCTCGGGCCGCCCGAGACGCACTGGTCGATCGAGCACTTCCAGAAGTACTCCGAGCGCGACCTCATGAAGGACGTCTTCGAGGACGGCCACGTCGACGTCGCGGTGTTCCAGCCGACCTACCTGAAGTCCTGGTACACCGAGGGCTTCAACACGACCGCCAAGAACGGCGAGCTGGCCGACAAGCACCCCGGCAGGTTCGTCGTGAACAGCCGCTTCGAGCCGCGCGGCGGCGATGCCGCGATGGCGGAGTTCGAGGCCGACGTCGAGCGCTGGCACCCCAAGGGCGTGAAGCTCTACACGGCGGAGTGGCTGGACGGCAGCCGCGGCTGGACGCTCAAGGATCCCGAGGCCTACCGCTTCCTGGCCCGCGCCCAGGAGCTGGGCATCAAGAACGTCCACGTCCACAAGGGCCCGACCATCTGGCCCCTGGACAAGGACGCCTTCGACGTCTCCGACGTCGACCACGCGGCGACCGACTTCCCCGAGCTGAACTTCATCGTGGAGCACGTCGGCCTGCCGCGCATCGAGGACTTCTGCTTCATGGCGACGCAGGAGCCCAACGTCTACGCCGGCCTGTCCGTCGTCATCGGCGGCCTCATGCACGCCCGTCCCCGCTTCTTCGCCAAGGTCATGGGCGAGCTGCTGTTCTGGGTCGGCGAGGACAAGATGACGTTCGGCAGCGACTACGGCATCTGGGAGCCGAAGTGGCAGGTCGAGGGCTTCGTCGACTGGGACTACCCGGCCGGTGACGAGTTCTCCGACTACCCGCGGGTGAACGTCGCGACCAAGAAGAAGATCCTGGGCCTCAACGCCGCGAAGCTCTACGACCTCGAGGTCCCAGCGGAGTGCCGGCTGCCGGTCGCGGCCGGCATCCCGGCGGCGCGCGAGGACGCCGTCCTGGTCGACGGCGGGGTCAAGGCGACGGTGTGACCGCCGCGATCGCGCTGCGTCCCGGTCTCGAGGCGGCCGTGCTCGCCGCGCTCGGGACGGTGCGCGACCCCGAGCTCGACGAGCCCGTCACCACCCTGGGCTTCGTCGCCTCCTGCGTCGTGACCGAGGACGGGGACGCCGCCGTGCACCTGCGGCTGCCCACCTACTTCTGCGCCCCGAACTTCGCCTTCCTCATGGTGGCGGACGCGCAGGAGGCGGTCAGCGCGGTCGACGGCGTCCGCTCCACGCAGGTCGTCCTGGACGACCACTTCGCCTCCGACGCCATCAACGCGGGGGTGGCGGCCCGCGCCGGCTTCGTGGGCTCCTTCGGGGACCTGGCCGCGGACGAGCTCGACGGGCTGCGCGACGACTTCGTCCGCAAGGCGGTCCTGGCCGGCACCGACCGGGTCTGCCGCCCGCTGCTCGCAGCGGGACGCACCCCGGACGACCTCGCCGCCATGACCCTCGGCGAGGTCCCGCCGTCGCGGGAGGTCGACCGGCTGCGCGCCCGCAGGAGCGAGCTGGGACTGCCGGCCGCCGACGACAGTCCGCTGCTCGTCGACCCCGTCACGGGCGAGGCGGTCGGGGTGCAGGCGCTGCCGCTGCACCTGCGCAAGGCCCGGCTGACGCGCGTCGGCGCCGAGGCCAACTCCGGCATCTGCCGCGGCATGCTGCGCGACCGCTACGCCACCACCGGTGTGGGGGCCCTGCTCGACCACGACGAGGAGAGCGCATGAAGGCCGTCCGCCTGCACGCCTACCACGACAAGGTCGTCGTGGAGGAGGTCCCGGAGCCGACCGTCACCGGCCCCTTCGACGTCGTCGTCCGGGTCGGCGGTGCGGGCGTCTGCCGCACGGACCTGCACATCATCGAGGGCCAGTGGGACGACCGGTCCGGGGTGTCCCTGCCGTACACGCTCGGCCACGAGAACGCCGGCTGGGTGCACGAGGTCGGGGCCGGGGTCAGCAACGTCGTGGTCGGGGACGCGGTGATCCTGCACCCGACGCCGACGTGCGGCCTGTGCCGGGCGTGCCGCGCCGGCCAGGACATGCACTGCGAGGACAGCACCTTCCCGGGCCTGAGCACCGACGGCGGGATGGCCGAGCTGCTGCTCACGTCGGCCCGCGCCTGCGTGAAGCTCGACGCGGCGACGCGGCCGCAGGACGTCGCCGCCCTCGCCGACGCCGGGATCACGGCGTACCACGCGGTGCGCAAGGCGCTCCCGCTGCTCTACCCGGGCACGACGTGCGTGGTCGTCGGTGCGGGCGGGCTCGGCCACATCGGCATCCAGTGCCTGGCCGCCCTGACGGCGACGACGGTGGTCGTCGTCGACCGCAACCCCGACGCCCTCGCCCTGGCCGCCCAGCTCGGGGCCACCCACACGGTCGTCGCGGACGGCACCCACCTCGCCGCTGTCCGCGAGCTGACCGGGGACGCCGGCGCCGACGTCGTGCTCGACTTCGTGGCGGAGCAGGGCGCGGAGAACGAGGCGTTCGCGATGACGCGCGCCGGCGGTTCCTACTACGTCATCGGGTACGGCGGGACGCTCACCGTCCCGACGCTCGACATCATCTCGACCGAGCGCAACATCGTCGGCAACATCGTCGGGACGTACAACGAGCTGGCGGAGCTCATGGTCCTGGCCCAGACGGGCCGCGTCACGCTCCACACGAGCGCCTACCCCCTCGACGCGGCGGCCGACGCGCTCGCCGACCTCGACGCCGGCCGGGTCCGCGGGAGGGCGATCCTCGTCCCCTAGCCGGCCCCGCACGCCCCCCGCACCCCCACCGCACGGCGACAGAGAGATCCCTCCATGGCCAAGGAACTGGTGTTCGGCGAAGACGCGCGCAACCGGCTGCTCGCGGGGGTGGACCAGCTGGCCGAGGCGGTCCGCTCGACGCTCGGCCCCAAGGGGCGCAACGTCATCATCGAGAAGATCACCGGGTCGCCGGTCGTGACCAACGACGGCGTGACGATCGCCCGCGAGATCCACCTGCCGGACCAGTTCGAGAACATGGGTGCGCAGCTCGTCAAGGAAGCGGCGATCAAGACCAACGACATCGTCGGGGACGGCACGACGACGGCCACGGTCATCGCCCACGCGATCATCCGCGAGGGCATGAAGGCGATCGGCTCCGGCGGCAACCCCGTCCTGGTCAAGCGCGGCATCGACCTGGCGGTCAGGCGGCTGGTCGAGCACCTGCGCACGGTCGCGCGGCCGGTCGTCACCGAGGCCGACTACGCCCGGGTCGCCGCCATCTCCGCGAACGACGACGACGCCGTCGGCGGGGTCATCGCCAAGGCCCTGTTCACGGTCGGGGACGCCGGCATCGTCACCGTCGAGGAGGGCGTGCTGCCCGGGATGTCGGTCGAGTTCGTCGAGGGCTTCGAGTACGACAACGGCTACGTCTCGCCCTACATGGTCACGCACCCGGCGAGCCTGGAGGCGGTCCTGCAGGACCCGTACATCCTGCTGACCAACGAGAAGATCAGCAAGATCGCGCAGCTCATGCCGCTGCTCGAGAAGGTCATGCGCGCGCCGCGGCCGCTGCTGATCGTGGCCGAGAACGTCGAGGCCGCGGCGCTGTCGATGCTCGTGCAGAACCACGTCAACGGCGTGTTCCAGTGCGTCGTCACCCGCGCGCCGGGCTTCGGCGACCGACGGCTGCGCAAGCTGGAGGACATCGCCGTGACCACCGGCGGGACGGTCCTGTCCAAGCACTCCGGCTCGTCGATCGAGACGATCACCCTGGCCCAGCTCGGCCGCGCCGCGCAGGTCCGGGTCACCGCGGACCGGACCACGATCATCGGCGGCGTGGGCTCCCCGGACGAGATCGCCTTCCGGGTCGCACAGCTCCAGGTCGAGCAGACCAAGGCGACGTTCGGCGTCGACGAGGACGTCCTGTCCGAGCGCATCGGGTCGCTGTCCGGACGCGTCGCCGTCGTCAAGGTCGGGGCGCCCACCAACGCCGAGCTGGCCGAGCTGCAGCACCGGGTCGAGGACGCGCTCGGGGCGACCCGCGCGGCGATGGCCGAGGGGATCGTGGCCGGCGGCGGGGTGGCGCTGCTGCACGCAGCGTCCGCGCTCGACGACCTCGACGTCAGCGGCGACTACGAGATCGGCGTCGAGATCGTGCGCCGCGCCCTGCCGGAGCCCGCCTTCCTCATCGCCTCGAACGCCGGGTACTCGGGCCACGAGGTCATCGGCCGCATCGCGGAGATGGGCGTCGACGAGGGCTTCGACGCCCTCGAGGGCCGCTACGGCGACATGATCGAGATGGGGATCCTGGACCCCCTGCGGGTGTGCCGGTCCGCCCTGCAGAACGGTGCCTCCGTCGCCGGGCTGCTGCTGACGACGAACACCCTCATCGCCGAGGAGCAGACGCCGTGGGGCGGGAGCCGCGCCCTCATGACGGAGTTCGGCGAGCTCGACGGCGGGCTGCACCAGCCCTCGCCGGACGCCAGCACCCCCCAGTCCCTGGGCCTCGGCCCGTCGGTCGGATGACCACCACCGAGCCGGCGGCCCCGTCGGTCGTGCGGCGGCTCAGGAGCCCCGCGGCCCTGGCGCTCGCCGACCTCGCCGCCCTGTTCGAGGACGTGCAGACGGTGCTGCGCTGCTGCGAGCGGCTCGTCACCGTCCTCGACGCCACGACCGAGCCGGACGACCTCGCGCTCGAGGCCTACTGGACCACCGCCGTGCTGTCGTACGCCCGCTGCTTCGCGCCGGGGGAGCGCGGCACCGGGCTGACCGAGGAGGACGTGACAGCGACCGGCCTGGCCGGAGACGTGCTCGGCTGGCACCGGACGCTGCTGCAGCTCCGGGAGCGGTACGCGCACCCGGGGGTGAACCCCCGCGAGTCCTTCTCGGTCGGCGCCGCGCAGGACACGACCGGGCACGCGGAGGGGGTCGCCGTCGCCTCCACCCGCCAGCCGCTGGTCGACGAGCTGACGGTGCGGCAGACCGGGGCCGTCGCGTACGCGCTGAGCCGCCTGGTCGACGAACGGCTCGTCGCGCAGCAGGGCGTCGTGTTCACCGCGGTCGCCGCGATGGCCAGGCCCGTCCTGGACGTGCTGCCGCTGATGCACCTCACCGCTCCGGACACCGCTCCCGACGCCGCTCCCGGGACCGAGCCCACCCCGGCCTGACCGCGTGACCGCCCTGGCACCGCCCCCCACGCCCGTCGCCCGGCTCCGGGCCCGGGGGCGCGTGCGGGGCGGCCTGCCGCTGCTCGGACCCGCGTTCGTCGCCGGCATCGCCTACGTCGACCCGGGCAACTTCGCGACGAACGCCGCCGCGGGTTCCTCCACCGGCTACCGCCTTCTGTGGGTGGTCGTGCTGGCCAACGCCGTCGCCGTGCTGGTGCAGTCGCTGTCCGCGAAGGTCGGCCTGGCGACCGGGCAGGACCTCGCCCAGCTGTGCCGGCGGCACTTCCCGCGCGGGGTCGTGCGCGGGCTGTGGCTGCAGGCGGAGCTCGTGGCCATGGCGACCGACCTCGCCGAGGTCATCGGCGGGGCGATCGCGCTGCGGCTGCTGTTCGGCCTGCCGCTGCTCGTCGGCGGCGCGCTCACCGGGGTCGTGGCGCTCGGCCTGCTGGCGCTGCAGCGGCGGGGCTACCGGCAGTTCGAGCTGGTGGTCGCCGGCCTGTTCGCGGTGATCCTGCTGGGCGTGCTCGCCGAGCTGCTCCTGGTCCACGTCGACCCCGGCGCCGCCGCGGCCGGCCTGGTCCCCGGGCTGGCCGGGCCCGACAGCGTCCTGCTCGCCACGGGGATCCTCGGGGCGACGGTCATGCCGCACGCGGTCTACCTGCACTCCGCCCTCACGTGCGACCGCGTCGCCGCCGTCGACGCGGCGGAGCGGCGCCACCTGCTGCGCCACCAGCGGATCGACGTCGGCATCGCGATGGGGCTCGCGGGGGCGGCGAACCTCGCCATGCTGGTCGTCGCGGCGGCCGTGTTCGGCGGTGGCGGCGCCGGCCCCGCGGACTCCCTGCCGGCCCTGCACGACGGCCTCGGGGCGGCCCTCGGGCCGCTGGCCGCCGACGCGTTCGCCGTCGCCCTGCTCGCGTCGGGCTTCGCCAGCTCCGGCGTCGGGACGCTGTCGGGACAGGTGGTCATGCAGGGCTTCGCCGGGCGCTCCGTCCCGCTGGTCCTGCGCCGGGGACTGACGCTCGCCCCCGCACTGCTCGCCCTCGCGCTGGGGGCCGAGCCCACCCGGGCGCTCGTGCTCTCGCAGGTCGTCCTGTCCTTCGGGCTGCCCTTCGTGCTCGTCCCGCTGGTGCTGCTGACCCGACGCCCTGACGTCATGCACGAGCTGGTGAACCGCCCCACGACCACCGCGCTCGCGGCCTGCGCGACGACCGGCGTCGTCGTCGTCAACGCCGTCCTGCTGGTCGGGCTGGCGACGTGACCCGCTACCGGTTCCTGGACGCGATGGGCGACGTCGTGGCGGAGGCGGAGCTCCCCGACCACCGGCGCGCGCTGGAGGCGGCGGAGGAGGGTGACGTCGAGGTCCAGCGGGTCGAGCACCTGGGGCCCGAGGGCGACTGGCGCTGGTCCGGACCGCTGCTGGGCTGAGGTCGAGCTACCAGAGCGGGTCCTTCTCCGCGCCGAAGGCGAGCGACTGCTCGAGCGTCAGGTCCGGGACCTGGTCGGCCAGCACGACGTCGAGCGAGGGCAGGTCGACCGGTGCGGGCGGGTCCCACAGGTGGGAGCGGACCAGCGCGCGGCCGCACTGGTACATGACCTCGACCGGGGTCAGCACCAGCGCCGTCCTCGGCAGCCGGCCCTTCACCTCGCCGAGCGCGAGGACGTCGGGGTCGGTCGTGACGACGGCGGTGCCGTTGACGCGGAGCGAGTGCGTGACACCGGGCACGAGCATCAGCAGGGACGCCCGCGGGTCGGCGAGCACGTTGAGCAGCGAGTCGACCCGGTTGTTGCCCGGGCGGTCCGGCAGCACCAGGCGGCCGTCGTCGGTGACGGAGACGAAGCCGGGGGCGTCGCCGCGCGGGGAGACGTCGAGCAGACCGCCCGGCGACGACGTGGCCAGCAGCAGGAACGGGGACGCGGCGACGAAGGCTCGGTCGTGGGCGTCCAGGGCGGGGTGGACCTTGCCGGCGGCGCGCACGGGCACCGGCCCGTACAGCGCCAGCAGTTCCTCGCGGGTCCCGACGGTGTCCATGCTGCAGTCTGGACCCCGTGGACGACGACCCCGGCGACGCCCGGCCCCAGACCCTGGAGCGCGCCTCCGCGCTCACCCGGCTGCGCGGCCTCGCCCTCGACACCACGCCCCTGCGCGTGTCCCGCCCGTTCCGCAAGCTGCTGGTCGGCGACGCCGTCTCGGTCATCGGCACCCAGGTCACGACGGTGGCCGTGCCGCTGCAGGTCTACGACCAGACCGGCTCGGCCTTCGCCGTGGGCCTGGTCGGGCTCGCCGGGCTGCTGCCGCTGGTCCTGTTCGGGCTCTACGGCGGGGCCGTGGCCGACGCCGTCGACCGCCGCAAGCTGGTGCTCTGCACGACCGTCGGGCAGGCCGTGCTGTCGAGCGTGCTGCTCGTGCAGGCGCTCGCCGGGTCGCGGCAGACCTGGCTGCTGTACGCCGTCGTCGCGGCCCAGGCGGGGCTCTTCGCGCTCGACAGCCCCGCCCGGCAGGCCTTCGTCCCGCGGCTGCTGCCGAACGAGCTGCTCGCGTCGGCCAACGCCCTGCGGCAGGTCGAGTTCAACACCGGCGTCGTCGTCGGACCGCTGCTGGCCGGGGTGCTGGTCGGGCGGTTCGGCTACGGGACGGCGTACGGCCTCGACGCCGTGTCCTTCGCGGCCTCGCTGTGGGCCGTGGCCTCCCTGCCGTCGATGGCCCCGGTCGGCGGGGGCCGCAAGGCGGGGCTGGCTCCCGTCGTCGAGGGGCTGCGCTTCCTCGGGACCCGTCCCGTGCTGCTGCTGACCTTCGTCGTCGACCTCATCGCCATGGTCTTCGCCATGCCGCGCGCGCTGTTCCCGGCGATCTCCGAGCAGGTCTACGGCGGTGGGGCCGAGACGGCCGGAGCGCTCTACAGCGCGCTCGCGGCCGGTGCGCTGCTCGGGGCGGTCGGCGGCGGCTGGTTCGGGCGGATCAACCGCCAGGGCCTCGCGGTCGTCGTGGCGATCGTCGGGTGGGGCCTGTCGATCGTGCTGTTCGGGGCCACCGACCTGCTCTGGGTCGGCCTGCTGGGGCTGGCGCTGGCCGGCGCCTGCGACATGGTCAGCGCCGTCTTCCGCACGGCGATCCTGCAGGCCGCCGCACCCGACGACATGCGGGGACGGCTCGGGGGCGTGTTCATCGTGGTCGTCGCGGGCGGGCCCCGGCTCGGGGACGCCCGGGCCGGCGCAGGCGCGGGGCTGGTCGGGCTCCAGGGGGCGGTGGTCGCCGGGGGGCTCGCGTGCGTCGGCCTGACCCTGGCGGTCGCCTCGGTCGTGCCGCGCTTCCTCAGGTACGACGCGCGGGACCCGCACCCCTAGTCACCCGCGCAGCACCTCGGCCGCGATCCGCAGGTCCGCGACCAGCCCGTCGTGGGCGGCCTGCCGGTCGTCGGCCCGCAGGACCGCGCTCGGGTGCAACGTCGCCAGGACCTGCTGCCCGCCGGGCGCCTCGAGGAGCTTCCCGCGGTCGGCGGTCACCCGGAACGACGGCCCGAGCAGGGCCTTCCCGGCGGTCGCGCCCAGCAGCACGACCAGCTCCGGCTGCACCGCGGCGAGCTCCGCGGTGAGCCACGGCGTGCACGCGTGGACCTCGAGGGTGTCGGGGCTGGCGTGGATGCGCCGCTTGCCCTGGGCGCGGAACTTGAAGTGCTTGACCGCGTTGGTGACGTAGACGTCGCTGCGGTCGACCTCCGCCTCGTCCAGCGCCGCCACCAGCTCGCGGCCGGCCGGCCCGACGAACGGCAGCCCCCTGGTGTCCTCGACGTCGCCGGGCTGCTCCCCGACGAGCACCAGCCGCGCGCTCGCGCCGCCCCGCCCGAACACCGTCTGCGTCGCCGGTTCCCACAGCGGGCAGCCGCGGCAGCCGGCGGCCGCCTCGCGCAGCCGGTCCAGGTCGGAGGGGTCGTCGGGCAGGAAGGCGGCGGCCGTGGGCCAGTCCGCGTCGCGTCGGGGCACGCCCGCGCCCTACCCCCGTGCCCGGGACGGCAGCCGTGACGCCGCCCGCCCCGCGTGCCAGGGTCTGGCGGTGACCCCCCTCGTCCGGCTCGCCGCCGTCCTGTCCGTCGCCCTCGGCACGGCCGTCCTGCCGGCGCTGCCTCCCGCCACGG
>JAOPWW010000013.1 GCA_025965495.1 Frankiales bacterium | reverse complement strand
CTCGTCGATGCCGTGCCACCGCGACGCCGGGTCCCCGACGCCGGTGACCAGGACGGCGGCTCCGGGGTAGGCGCGGGCGAACTCGGCGATGAACGGGATCGAGCCGCCGATGCCGGCCTCGACCGGGGCGTTGCCGAAGGCCTGCTCGAACACCTCGCGGGCGACGTCGTAGGCCGCGCCGACGGTCTCGAGGGCGAACGGCGCCCCGACGGCCCCCGGCGTGACGACGACCTCGCAGCCCCAGGGGGCGTGCTCCTGCAGGTACCGCTCGAGGGCGGCGTAGGCCTGCTCGGGGTCCTGGCCGGGCGCCAGGCGCAGGCTCAGCTTGGCCCGGGCGCTCGGCAGCAGGACGTTGCTGGCGGCCGCGGTCGACGGCACGTCCATCCCGAGGACGGCGAGGGCCGGCGCCAGCCACATCCGCTCCGGGAAGGTGCCGGTGCCGAGCAGCTCCACACCGGGCAGCACGCCGGCGTCGCCGCGCACGACGTCCTCGGCGAGGTCCGGGACGTCGCTGCGGCCGCGCACGAGGTCCGGGACGGCGACGTCGCCGGCGTCGTCGTGGAGGGTGGCGAGCAGCCGGCACAGGGCGGTCAGGGCGTCGCCCACGGGGCCGCCGTACATGCCCGAGTGGACCGGCCGCTCCAGCATGCGGACCTCGACGAGCAGGTCGACGAGGCCGCGCAGGCTGGTCGTGAACGCGGGGACGTCGACGGACGCGTTGGCGGAGTCGGCGATGACGATGACGTCGCTGCGCAGGGTCTCGGCGTGCTCGGCCAGCAGCGCCGGCAGGGTGGGCGAGCCGATCTCCTCCTCGCCCTCCACGAACAGCACGACGCCGACGGGCGGGCGGCCGCCGAAGGCCCGCAGGACGGCGAGGTGCATGAGCACCCCCGCCTTGTCGTCGGCGGCACCGCGCGCGTAGAGGCGGCCGTCGCGCTGGGTCGGGGTGAACGGGTCGTTCGTCCACTGGGTCAGGTCGCCGGTCGGCTGCACGTCGGCGTGGGCGTAGAGCAGGACCGTCGGCGCGCCGGCCGGCGCCGGCCAGGTCGCGATGACGGCGGGGTGCCCGCCGCCCGTGCTGACGACCTCGACGGTCTCGGCGCCGGCGTCGCGCGCGTGGCCCGCGACCAGCTCGACGGCGCGGACGACGTCGCCCGCGTGGGCGGCCTCGCTGCTGATGCTGGGGACCTCGACGAGGGCGACGAGGTCGGCGAGGGCGCGGTCGGAGGCGCCGAGGAGGGCGGTGCGGAGGTCGGTCACCCGCTCATGATGCCGGGACCCGTTCCCGCCGGAGGTCCAGCAGGGGGAGCAGGGGCTGGACGAGCGGTCCGATGGCCAGCGCGTAGAGCAGCGTCCCCGGTCCCGCGGTGCCGCCGAGGGCGATCCCGACCAGCAGGACGGTCACCTCGATCGCCGTCCGGACGCGCCGGACCGGCAGGCCGAGGGCGGCGACGCCGAGGAACAGGCCGTCGCGCGGGCCGGGGCCGAGTCCGGCGCCGATGTAGGTGGCGCTGGCGACGGCGTTGAGGCCCACGCCGGCCAGCAGCAGCAGCACGCGCGGGGTCCAGCCGCTCGGCGCGGGCAGCAGAGCGAGGGTCGCGTCGAGGGCGGTCCCGACCAGCAGGACGTTCAGGACGGTGCCGATCCCGGGTCGCTGCCGCAGCGGGACCCAGACCAGCAGCAGCACGGCGCCGAGCAGGACCACCCAGGTGCCGATCGAGAGCCCGACCGTCCGCGACAGGCCCTGGTGCAGGACGTCCCACGGGCTGGTGCCGAGCCCGGCCCGCACCAGCAGGGCGAGGCTGGCTCCGTAGAGCAGGAGTCCGACGAGCAGCTGGCCGAGACGGCGGGGGAGGTCCACGAGCAGGACTGTGGCGGCCGGTGGCCTTGCCCGGTAGAGCCAATGGTGGTCTGCTGGCCTGGTGCTGCACCTGTCCGCTCCCGCACTGGCCCGGCTGCTGCCCGAGTGGCGGGGTGCGGCGCCCGGCCGTCCCGGCTACGCCGCCCTGGCCGCCGCGGTCCGGGCCCTGGTGCTGGACGGGCGGGTCGCCGTCGGCGCCCGGCTGCCGGCCGAGCGCGACCTCGCCGGTCAGCTCGGCGTCAGCCGCACCACCGTCACCGCCGCGTACGACGCCCTCCGGGCCTCGGGCCACGCGGTCAGCCGCCAGGGCGCGGGCACCTTCGCCGCCCTCCCCGCCGGGGCTCGCGCGTCCTGGTCCGACGCCGGGCCGGGCCTGCTGGACCTGGCCCTGGCGAGCCCCGAGCCCCTGCCGGGCCTGGTGGAGGGAGCGCTGGAGCGGGCGGCGCCGCGGCTCGCCCGCCACCTGCGCGCCACGGGCTACGTGCCGCCCGGCCTGCCCGAGCTGCGGGAGGCGCTCGCTGCCCGCTGCACCGCCCGGGGCGTCCCGACGACGGCCGACCAGGTGCTGGTGACCAGCGGGGCGATGGGCGCGCTCGCCCTCGCCGGGAGGCTGCTCGCTCCGGGCGACCGGGTGCTCGCCGACGGTCCGACCTACCCCAACGCCCTGGAGGCCCTGCGGGCCGGGGGCGGCCGGGTCGCCAGCGTCCCCCTGCTCCCGGACGGGTGGGACGTCGAGGCCCACGCCGCGGCCTACCGCCAGGTCGGACCCACGCTGGCCTACCTCGTCGCCGACTTCCACAACCCGACCGGGCTGGTGCTGGACGCGCCGGGCCGGGAGGCCCTGGTCGCCGCGGCGGCGCGCAACGGGGTGTCGCTGCTCGTCGACGAGACCCTGGCCGACCTCGCCCTCGAGGGCCAGCAGCTGCCGCCCCCGGTCGCCGCCTACGACGAGGACGGCCGCGTGCTCACCGTCGGCTCGATGAGCAAGAGCCACTGGGGCGGCCTGCGGGTCGGGTGGCTGCGGGGACCGGCCGACGTCGTCGCGCGGCTGGTCGAGGCCCGGGCCGCCGTCGACCTCGCGCCGCCCGTCCTCGACCAGCTCGTCGCGCTCGAGCTGCTGGCCGACGACACCGCCGTCGCCCGGCGCCAGCGCCAGGTCGCCGAGCGGCGGGACGTCGCCCTCGAGGCGCTGGGGGCGCAGCTGCCCGACTGGGAGGTGCGCCGTCCGGCGGGCGGCCTGTCGCTCT
>JAOPWW010000003.1 GCA_025965495.1 Frankiales bacterium | reverse complement strand
CACCGACGCCTTCCTCGACCTGCTCGGCACCGTGCGGAGCAAGGCCCCCGCGGCCGGCGTGCGGTCCAACGTCATCGTCGGCTTCCCGGGCGAGACCGAGGCCGACGTCGCCGAGCTCGAGCGGTTCCTCGTGGAGGCGCGGCTCGACGTCGTCGGGGTGTTCGGGTACTCCGACGAGGACGGCACCGAGGCCGAGGGCCTGCCGGACCACCTCCCGCAGGACGTCGTCGACGAGCGGGTCGCCCGGCTGCAGGACCTCGTCGAGGAGCTCACCAGCCAGCGCGCCGAGGAGCGGGTGGGCGAGCGGGTCAGCGTGCTGGTCGAGTCGGCCGACGGCGAGGGGCGGGCCGAGCACCAGGCGCCCGAGGTCGACGGCAGCACCACCGTCGTCGGGGCGCGGCCGGGCGAGGTCGTCGAGGCCGAGGTCGTCGCCAGCGAGGGCGTCGACCTGGTCGCCGTCCCCGTCCACGCCCTGGCCACGGCGCGCGCCTGACGTGACCGCGACGGCACCTGTCCCCACGCTCAACGTCGCCAACGCCCTCACCGTCCTGCGGCTGCTGCTCGTCCCCGTCTTCCTCGTCCTGCTGCTCCGCGACGGCGACGCCTCCCGCTGGGGCGCGCTCTGCGTGTTCCTCGTGGCCGCCTGGACCGACCGGATCGACGGCTCGATCGCGCGGTCGCGCGGCCTGGTGACCCGGTTCGGCTCGATCGCGGACCCGCTGGCCGACAAGGCCCTCACCGGGGCGGCGCTGGTCGGGCTGAGCGCGCTCGGCGAGCTGTCCTGGTGGGTGACCGCCGTCGTGATGGTGCGCGAGATCGGGGTCACCGTCCTGCGGGCTGTCCTGGTCCGGCACGGCGACCTGCCGGTCAGTCGCGGCGGCAAGTGGAAGACCGCGCTGCAGGGCCTGGCGATCGGCCTGTACGTCGTCCCCGAGGACCTCGGCCCCGTGCCGGAGCTCGTCATGGCGCTCGCGGTGGCGGTCACCGTCGTGACCGGGGTGGACTACGTCGTGCAGGCCCGGCGCCTGCGCGCGGGGAGCGCCCGCACGGCCGGCAGGAGGGGTGCGTCATGAGGGGTGCCGTCCTGGCGGTGGGTGACGAGCTGCTGCTCGGCGACATCGTCAACAGCAACGCGGCCTGGCTCGGCGAGCAGCTCGCCGCCGTCGGCGTGCAGGTCGTGCACAGCGCGATGGTCGGCGACGACGTCGAGCGGCTCGCCACGGCGCTGCGCCGGGCGCTCGAGGACGCCGACGTCGTCGTCGTGACGGGCGGGCTCGGGCCGACCGTCGACGACCTCACCCGCGATGCCGTCGCCCTCGTGGCCGGCGTCCCGCAGGACCGCGTCCCCGGGATCGAGGAGCAGTTGCGCGGGAAGTTCGCGGCCTTCGGCTACGACATGCCCGAGGCCGTGCTCAAGCAGGCTGACGTCCCGAGGGGTGCACGGGTGCTGGACAACCCGGTCGGGACGGCGCCGGGGCTGCGGCTCGAGGTCGACGGGAAGCTCGTGTTCGCCGTCCCCGGGCCGCCGCACGAGATGAAGGTGGTCTGCGGCGCGGTCCTGCCCGAGCTCGCCGCTCTGACCGGGACCGTGCTCCACACGCGCCAGCTGCACTGCGCCGGGACGGGGGAGTCGCAGGTCGCCGAGCGGGTCGAGGCCGCCGTCACCGTGCCCGACGGCGTGCAGCTCGCGTACCTCGCCGGCGGCGGCGTCGTGCGGGTCCGCTTCACCGGCAGCGACGACACCGCCCTGCTGCCGCTGGCCGAGGCCGCGGCCAACGCCCTCGGCGACGACGTCTTCGGCCGTGACGGCGACACCCTGACCGGCGTCGTGCACCGCCTGCTCGGCGCGTCCGGAGCGACCGTCGCCGTGGCGGAGTCCCTGACCGGCGGCCTGCTCGGTGCGGCCCTGTCGGCCGAGCCCGGGTCCTCGGCCGGCTTCGTGGGCGGGGTCCTCGTGTACGCCACCCCGCTCAAGGCGGTCCTGGCCGGCGTCCCGGAGGCGGTCCTCGCCGAGCACGGCGCGGTCGCCGACCCCACCGCGCGGGCCATGGCCGAGGGCGTGCGGGAGCGCACCGGTGCGACCTACGGCGTGGCCCTGACCGGCGTCGCCGGGCCGGACCCCCAGGAGGGGCACCCGCCCGGGACGCTCTTCGTCGCCGTGGCCGGCCCTGAGGGGACCCGGGTCCGGTCGGTCCGGGTGCCGGGCGACCGCGAGCGCGTCCGGGCGCTGTCGGTGACGCTCGCCCTGGACCTGCTGCGCCGGACCCTCGCACGGGCGTCCTAGTCGCTCGCGAGCAGTCCCTCGGGATCAGGCGCGACACGCCGGGCGTTGTGCTCAGCGCGGACGGGGACGTCCACGCGTGCCGGCACCGCCGGGCGCGGGTACGGTGACCGGCACACGACGGCGCGGGAGGTGACTGAGATGGCGGTGCTCCGCACCCTGCTCGGTGACGCCCTGCGCGAGACGCGGCTGCGCCAGAACCGCACGCTGCGCGAGGTCTCCGGAGCGGCCCGGGTCAGCCTGGGCTACCTGTCCGAGGTCGAGCGCGGGCAGAAGGAGGCCTCCTCCGAGCTGCTCGCCAGCATCTGCCGCGCCCTCGGCGTCCGCCTGTCCGACGTCCTGCGCGAGGTCAGCGAGACGCTGTCCGTCATCGAGCCGGAGCCCGACGTGCTGGTCCCCAGCAGGCCGCAGGCGCTGCCCACCCCGCTGCCCGTGGCGTCGGTGCGGGCCGCGCGCGACGTCGTCGCCGCCGCCTGACCCCTCCGCTCGTCCCGGCCCTGTCGGGCTGACGCTCGCGGTCGGTCCGGCGTGCGAGCATCGGCCCTCGCGCTCGCAGGTGCAGCGCGGGAGCAGGGGGAGTCGTGGCAGGACGCAGCCGGGTGCCGCTGGTGCTCGCGGCCGTCGTCGGCGTGGTCGCGGTCGTCGCCGTGCGCGGCGTCGTGGGCGGTGGCGGCTCGGGGGACGCGCCGGCCAAGGCCGCGGCCGCACGTGCGGACTGCGTGACGGTGCAGGTGGCGGCGTCGTCGGAGAAGGCCGCGCTGCTGACGTCCGTCGCGGCCGACTACGCGAAGGCCGACCACCAGGTCGGGGGACGCTGCGCCCGCGTCGCGGTCACCAGCAAGGCCAGCGGCGGAGCCACCGAGGCGCTCGCCCGCGGCTGGGACGCCCGCGCCGACGGCCCCGTCCCGGACGTCTGGAGCCCCGCCTCCACGTCCTGGACCGGCCTGCTGCGCCAGCGCACCACGGCCCGCGACGCCCCCGACCTCGTCGGCGACGGGCCGCTGCCCTCGCTCGCCCGCACCCCGCTGGTGATCGCGATGCCCAAGCCGATGGCCCAGACGCTGGGGTGGCCGGCCACGCCGATCGGCTGGGGTGACGTCCTCGCCCTCGCGAAGGACCCGCGCGGGTGGGGCCGCTTCGGCAAGCCCTACGGCGCGTTCAAGCTCGGCAAGACCAACCCCGGGGTCTCGACGTCCGGCCTGAACGCGACGGTCGGCGCCTACTTCGCCGCGACCGGCCTGTCGAGCGACCTGCAGACCGCCGACCTCGCCAAGCCGGCGGTGCAGGCCTACGTCAAGGCCGTCGAGGGCTCGGTCGTCCACTACGGCGACACCACCCTGACGTTCCTGTCGAACCTGCAGAAGGCCGACGACGCCGGACAGGGCCTGACCTACGTCAGCGCGGTGACCGTCGAGGAGAAGTCGGTCTGGGACTACAACCAGGGCAACCCCAGCGGCGACCCCGCGACCCTCGGCAAGCACCCGAAGCCCCGCACGCCGCTCGTCGCGGTCTACCCGAAGGAGGGGACGCTGTTCAGCGACAACCCCTGGGTCGTGCTGAAGGCCCCGTACGTCGACGACGCCAAGCGCGCTGTCGCCGCCGACTTCCTCGCCTACGCCCAGGGCAGGGGGCCGCAGGCGCGCTTCGCCGGCGCGGCCTTCCGCTCCTTCGACGGCAGGACCGGCGACCAGATCGTCCCCGCCCAGGGCCTGCTGCCCGACCAGCCGAAGGTCGTGCTGGGCGCGCCGTCGCCGCCGGTGCTGGCCGCCGTCCAGGCGTCGTGGAACCTGCTGCGCAAGCGCGCCAAGGTCCTCGTGGTGCTCGACGTGTCGGGCTCGATGGGAGAGGCCGTCGGCAGCGAGGGTCGCAGCAAGCTCGAGCTGGCCAAGGCGGCCGCGTCGAGGTCCCTGGACCTGCTGGCGCCCGACGACCAGGTCGCGCTGTGGGTGTTCTCGACGCAGCAGGACGGGAGCAAGCCGTACCGCCAGCTCGTGCCGTTCGGACCGGTCGGGCAGCGCAAGGCCGTCCTGCGGGCGAAGATCGCCGACCTCGTCCCGAGCGGGGGCACCGGCCTCTACGCCACCACCCGGGCGGCGTCGGCGTCGCTCGAGGCCTCCTTCGAGCCGAGCCGGATCAACGCCGTCGTGGTGCTCACCGACGGGCGCAACGAGTTCCCCGCCGACAGCGACCTCGGCTCGCTCACGCGCGCCCTCACCGCCGAGGACGCCGACCGCGCCGTCCGCGTGTTCCCGATCGCCTACGGCGACGACGCCGACCTCGGGGAGCTCACGCAGATCGCGGACGCCTCGCGCGCCGCCGCCTACGACGCCTCCGACCCCGCGTCGCTGGACCGCGTCCTGACCGCGGTCCTGTCCAACTTCTGACCGTGTCCCTCCTCCCTCGCCTGAAGGCGGAGCTGGGCGACCCCTGGGGTCTGCTCGTGGGCGGCCTCTCCGGCGGCATGGCCTGGGCGGTGCTCGCTTCGGTCACGCCGGCCGCGCTGCCGGTCGGTCTCGGCGTCGGAGCGGCCGTGCTCGGGGTCAAGGCGGTCAGCGGGCTGCTGCTGGACCGCTCCTCCTCCGACGACGACGACGACGACGACGCACCGGACCGGCTCCGTCGGCCGCCGCCGGGCAGCGAGGCGGGGCTCTGGCTGGCGCGCGCCGAGACGGCCCTCGGCGGGCTGCGCCGGCTGTCGGCGCCTCGGCCGCTCCGCCCCGCGGTGCAGCGAGCGGTCGACGATGCGGGGGAGACCGTCGGCGTCCTCGCGCGCCTCGGCGGGCAGGTGGCCGCGCTCGAGGACGTCCTGCGCCGGCTCGACCCCCGCGCGCTGACGGCCGAGGCGGCCGACCTGGCGCGACGTCGTGCGTCGTCGTCACCGGACGTGCAGGCCGACCTCGCCCGCAGCGCCGCCGCCGTCGCCGACCGGCTCGCCGTGCACCAGCGGCTGCTGGACGCCCGGACGACCCTGCTGGCCCGCATGCAGGCGGTCGCGCTCGGCCTCGAGGGGCTCGAGACGCGCCTGCTCGAGCTGGTCGCCCTGTCCGGGGTCGGCTCGGGGCTCGAGGACCCGTCGGGTCAGGTCGCGGCGCTCGCCGGCGAGCTCGAGGGCCTGCGCGCCGGGCTCGTGGAGGCGGAGGCTCTGAGCCGCGGAGCGCTCGCCGCCGGACCAGGGCGGCCCGGGGCGGCGTAGGACGGGCGGACCGCCCGCCGTGCACGCCAGGCGCCTGACAGACTGGGCGGCGCGACACCTCCACCGGCACGACCCCGGGCCCCGGCCCACGAGCGACGGAGCACCTGATGGCCAACCCCTTCGTCAAGGGCTGGAAGTACATGATGGCGCTGATGTCGGGCAAGCTCGACGAGTACGCCGACCCGAAGATCCAGATCCAGCAGGCGATCGAGGAGGCGCAGCGCCAGCACCAGGCGCTGACCCAGCAGGCCGCCGCCGT
>JAOPWW010000253.1 GCA_025965495.1 Frankiales bacterium | reverse complement strand
GCGCTCGGCACGGTGTCGGGCGTGCGGTTGCGGGTCATCGGCGCCATGACGAAGCGGTTCTTCAGCGCGAGACGGCCGAGGGTGTACGGGGCGAACAGGTCGACGCTCATGCAGGGCTCCCGGGGGGCTAGGGGATGTTGCTCCTGCAAGCACCAAGCCGGGAACGCGGTCGGGACTTCCCCCAGCAGCGCGTGACCGCGGTCACGACGTGCTGGTGTCCGCCGCCTTCGCGCACTGCGGCATCCCGTAGTCCTTGACGAACGCGAGGTCGGCGTCGCTCTTGAGCGGGGCGCTCCCGAGCAGCTTGAGGACCGCCGCCTGGTCCCCCTTCGCGGCGGTCTCCTCGACCCGCTTCGCGTAGGCCTGCCCGAGCTGCACCTGCGCGCGCAGCGGCGCGAGGAACTTGCTGTCGAGCTCGGCGGCGTCCTTCTCCGGCGGCTCGAGGGCGTTGAGCTCGGCCGAGGCGTCACTCGCGATCGTCACGAGCCGCCGGACCGCGACGGGGATCGCGTCGGGCGCGCTGGTGATCGACACGTCCTTGCGGGCCGCGTTGGCCTTCGTGCAGATCGCCTCGGCCTGCTTCACGAACGCGGCCTTCTGGGCCTTGGCAGGGTCGTCCCCGCCCCCGGAGCAGGCGGTGGGCAGGACGAGCAGGGGCAGCAGGAGCAGGACGCGCTTCATGCCCCCGAGTGTGTCAGGGCCGTCGCCCCACGGACCAGAAGACGACGGCGGCGGCGGCCCCGACGTTGAGCGAGTCGACGCCCTGCGCCATCGGGATCCGGACCCGCAGGTCGCTGCCGGCCATCGCGTCGTCGGTGAGGCCGGGTCCTTCGCTGCCCAGCAGCACGGCGACCTTCTCGTCGTCGTCCAGCCGGACGTCCTCGAGCCGGACGGCGTCGGCCGCCGGAGTGAGGGCCAGGACGCGGAACCCGGCGTCGCGGACCTCCTGCAACCCGGCCGGCCACGTCTCGAGGTAGGCGTAGGGCACGGCGAAGACCTGGCCCATGCTCACCCGGACGGTGCGGCGGTAGAGCGGGTCGCACGAGCGGGGACTCAGCAGCACGGCGTCCATCCCGAGGCCGGCCGCGCTGCGGAACACGGCCCCGAGGTTGGTGTGGTTGGTGGCGTCCTCCAGCACGACGATGCGCCGGGCGTCGCGCATCACCTCGGCCGCGCTCGGTACCGGCACCCGTCCGAAGCTCGCCAGCACGCCGCGGTGCACGTGGAAGCCGGTGACGGCCTCCAGGACCTCGTAGGACGCGACGTGGACGGGACCGAGCGCCTTGACCTCCTCGGGGAGGTCGTCGTACCGCGACGGCGACACCAGCAGGGAGCGGCACGGGTAGCCCCGGGCCGCGGTCCGCTGCACGACGTTGAGCCCCTCGGCGATGAAGAACCCCGACGGAGGGTCGTGCCGCATCCGCCGGACGCCGTCGGTCAGCCCCACGTAGTCGGCGACCGCGGGGTCCTGCGGGTCGGTGATCAGGCTCAACGCTGACCGGCCGCCGCGGGACGGCGGAAGTGGGCCCGGTCGTACTGCGGCGGCCAGGTGACCGAGGCGCCGAGCTCGGCGGCGGCGCGCAGCGGCCAGTTCGGGTCGCGCAGCGACTCGCGGGCGAGCAGGACGGCGTCGGCGTGCCCGTCGGTGAGGACCTGCTCGGCCTGGCGCGGCTCGGTGATCATGCCGACAGCGGCCGTCTTGACCCCGGTCTTGCGCACGGCGGCCGCGAACGGCACCTGGTAGCCGGGTCCGACGGTGATCTGCTGGTGCGCGACGTTGCCGCCGGAGCTGACGTCGACGAGCTCGACCCCGCGGTCGACGAGCAGGCGGGCGAGCTCGACGGACTCCTCGACGTCCCAGCCGCCCTCGGCCCAGTCGGTCGCGCTGATGCGGACCAGCAGCGGCGCCTCCACGGCGGCGCGGACGTCCTCGGTGACCTCGAGCAGCAGCCGGGTGCGGCCCTCGAAGGAGCCGCCGTAGCCGTCGGTGCGGAGGTTGGACAGCGGGGACAGGAAGCTGTGGAGCAGGTAGCCGTGGGCGGCGTGCAGCTCCAGGACGTCGAAGCCGGCGTCGACGCTGCGCCGGGCGGCCGCGACGAAGTCGGCCCGGACCTTCGCGATGCCGGCGGCGTCGAGCTCGGTCGGGACGGCGAGCCCCTCGTAGGCGACGGCGCTCGCCCCGACGGGCTGCCAGCCGCCGTCCTCGGTCGCGACGACGCCGGAGTCGGTGTCCCAGGGACGGTGGCTGCTGGCCTTGCGGCCGGCGTGGGCGAGCTGCACGGCGCTGGTCGCGCCCTGGCTGCGCAGGAAGGCGGTGATCCGCTGCCACTGCTCGGCCTGGACGTCGTCCCAGATGCCGGCGTCCTGCGGGCTGATCCGGCCCTCGGGGCTGACGGCGCTGGCCTCGGTCATCACCAGTCCGGCGCCGCCGATGGCGCGCGCACCGAGGTGGACCAGGTGCCAGTCGTGCGGCACGCCGTCGACCGCGGAGTACTGGCACATCGGGGAGACCCAGACGCGGTTGCGGACGGTCACGGCGCCCAGGGACAGGGGCTCGAACAGCAGGCTCATGCCAGCGACAAGCCGCCCCGGGGGCGGGCCGATTCCCGCCTCCGGACGCTCTACGATGGAGCGTCCGTCACCGACCCACCTCCAGGAGCTCCCCCGTGGCCGACCTCGGCGACACCTCGATGGCCCGCAGCAGCAGCGTCAGCGGCGGCCCGGGCCACAAGACCGCCTCCTGGATCGTCGTCGTGCTCATCAGCGTCGCCGCGATCGTGCTCGGCTTCGCCTTCGTCCTGCACAGCCTGCCGCTGGCCATCGTGGGCGGCGTAGTGGGCCTGGTCGGCGTCGTGCTCGGGGCGGTCAGCGGCATCATGGACGACGTCCACTAGGACGTCCCCGCCCGCTCCTCAGCGGGACGGCCCTGCAGGCCCGGCCGGCGGAGCAGGTCGGCGCGCCCGCTCAGCGGGTCAGCTGGGCGAGCAGCCAGTCGCGGCGCGCCTCGAGCACGTCCGTCGTGGCGGCCGCCGACGGCGGTCCCGGGACGGCCTTGCGCAGGCGCCCGTGCAGGACGCCGTGCGGCGCGCCCGTCCGGGCCGCGAGCTGCCCGACGAGGCTGTTGACCTCGCGGCGCAGCGTGCCGGCCTGCTCCCACGACCGGTCCACCTCGACCGGTCCGGTCTCGGGCTCGTCCTCGTCGACAGCCGTCGAGGCCCGGCGGCGGTGCTCCTCGTCGCGCCGGGCCAGCAGCGACGCCGTCTGCTCCGGCGTCAGCAGGCCGGGCAGGCCCAGGTAGTCCGCGTCCTCCCCCGTCA
>JAOPWW010000533.1 GCA_025965495.1 Frankiales bacterium | reverse complement strand
CGTTGAACGCCACGCCGAGGCCGGCGGCCTGCAGCATGTCGAGGTCGTTCGCGCCGTCACCGACCGCCACGGTCTGGGCCGGCGACAGGCCCTGCAGGGCGGCGAACTCGCGCAGCGCGTCGGCCTTGGCGGCCCGGTCGACCACCGCCCCGAGCACCCGGCCGGTCAGCCGCCCGTCGACGACCTCCAGGACGTTCGCCCGGGCGTGGTCCAGCCCGAGGTCGGCCGCGAGGTCGTCGGTGACGGCCGTGAAGCCCCCGCTCACGACGCCGACGGCGTAGCCCAGGCGCTTGAGGGTCCGGACCAGGGTGCGTGCGCCCGGGGTGAGCTGGACGGCGGCGCGCACCCGGTCGACCGCCTCGGTCGGCAGGCCCTCCAGCAGGGCGACCCGGGCGCGCAGGGACTGCTCGAAATCGAGCTCGCCGGCCATCGCCGCCGCCGTGACCCGGGCGACCTCCTCCAGGCACCCCGCCTCGGCCGCGAGCATCTCGATGACCTCGCCCTGCACGAGGGTGGAGTCCACGTCCATGACGACGAGCCGGCGCCCGCGGCGGCGCAGCGAGGCCCGCTCGACGGCGACGTCGACCTCCTGCAGCACGGCCTCGGCGGCCAGCTCGGCGCGCAGCCGCGCCGTGTCCCCGCCGGTCACGACCAGCTCGTAGGACACCATCGGCCGGGCCGACAGGCGCACCACCCGCTCGACGTTGGCCCCGCAGGCGGCCAGCCGCCGCGTGACCCCGGCGAGCGCCGCCGGAGGCAGCGGGACACCGAGGACGACGACGTGGTGCCGGACGCTGCGGACCTCCTCCTCGTCGTCCTCCAGGGGCTCGAACTCGATCTCGACGCCCAGGTCGTACGCCGCCCGCCCGAGGGCCAGCATCACCTCGGACCCGGGGCCCTCGCCGCTGATGACGAGGCCGAGCAGCAGCCGGCCGTGCACCACGACCTGCTCGACGTCGTCGATGGCGGCGCCGTGCTCGGTGAGGACGTCGCACAGGCGGGCCAGCACGCCCGGGGCGTCGCGGCCGGTGACGGTGACGAGGGTGCTCACGCGGCGTCCGCGCGGTAGGCGTTCCAGGCCGCGACCCGGGCCCGGCGCACCAGCCGGGCGAGCTCGCGCAGGGACGCCTCGCGGGCGGCCGCCTCCCGGGTGTCGACCGCCCCGCCGGTGTCGACGCCCGCCAGCTCGACGACGCCGGCCAGCTGTCGCGCCTGGACCAGCACCGCCCGGGCCCGCTCCGGCCAGCACGAGGGCAGCTCGTCGCTGTCGATCCCCGCCCGCGCCTGACGGCGCAGGTCCTGCAGGGCGCCGGCGAGCTCGGGCCGCCACCGGGCGACGTCGAGGTCGCGCAGGGCGGCCGCCACCTCGACGACCCCGCGGCGCAGGTCGTGCTCGGCGTCGTGCAGGAACGGTCCCGGGTCGGGGCCCGGCACGGTGACCTCGTGGGCGGCCCAGCGGACGGTCGTGACGGTCCCGTCGAAGGCCGAGCCGTGCGCGGTGACCGCAGGGACCAGGCCGGTCCCGGTGCCGTCCTCCCGCAGGGCCAGCACCCCCTCGGACGCCGCCAGCGCCGCGCTCGTGAACGGGCCGGGCCCGGGCAGCCCGAGGACGTCGCCGGGAGCGGGAAGCACGAGGCGCAGCCGCCGGACGCCGGACGCCCGCAGCCGGGCCAGGGCCCGGTCCACGGACAGCTCGTCGGGGGCCAGGCCGGTCACGACGGCGTCGTCGTCGAGGGCCGTCACCCGCTCGAGCAGCTCGGGCAGGGACGCCTCGCCGGCCAGGAAGGCGGTGCCCCAGGCGGCCAGCAGGGCGCTCCGGGGGGCGTCGACGGTCACGACCGGCGAGCCTAGGACGTGCGGGGGACCGGCCGCCCTAGCGTCGGGACGTGCGCTCCAGGGACTACGGACCAGACGTCATCGCCCAGAGCCGCCGGCCCAAGCCCCCGCCGCCGGTGGTGCCCGCCGACCTCGGGCTCGTCGTCGAGGAGGTCGGCACCGGCTGGTGCGGCGCCGTCGTCGAGTGCGACAAGGAGCGGGTGTCGCTGGAGGACCGGCGCGGCAAGGTCCGAGTCTTCCCGCTCGAGCCTGGGGGGTTCCTGCTCGAGGGAGCGCCGGTCACCCTCGCCCGGCCGGTCGCCGTGCGGGTGCCCAGCAAGCAGGTGACGGCGTCCGGGTCGGTGGCCGTGCAGGGGCTCAAGGCCCGGGTCGCCGTGGGCAGCAGGATCTGGGTGGAGGGCAAGCACGACGCCGAGCTGGTCGAGCGGGTCTGGGGCCACGACCTGCGGGTGGAGGGCGTCGTCGTCGAGCCGCTGGACGGCGTCGACGACCTCCCGTCCCTGGTGCGCACGTTCGCGCCGACGTCGTCGCGGCGCCTCGGGGTCCTGGTCGACCACCTGGTCGCGGGGTCCAAGGAGAGCCGGGTCGTCGCCCAGGTCACCAGCCCGCACGTGCTCGTCACCGGCCACCCGTACGTCGACGTCTGGCAGGCGGTGAAGCCGTCGTCGGTCGGGATCGCGGCCTGGCCGGTCGTGCCGCGCGGGCTGCCGTGGAAGGAGGGGGTGTGCGCGGCCCTCGGGTGGGGCGAGCCGT
>JAOPWW010000504.1 GCA_025965495.1 Frankiales bacterium | reverse complement strand
CGCCCGCCTCCCCGTCGCCGGCTGCCGCC
Source organism: Frankiales bacterium (assembly GCA_025965495.1). GTDB lineage: Bacteria > Actinomycetota > Actinomycetes > Mycobacteriales > SCTD01 > RYN-122. The sequence continues at coordinate 3,669 of JAOPWW010000504.1, read as the reverse complement.
CCGTCGGCCGCGCCGTCGGTGCGACCGCTGACCGCGCTGCGCGCCCCCGACCTGCTCGTCGAGGTCCCCGGCGGCCTCACCGCCGCGCAGCTGAAGGCCCTCGACGACGTCACGGGCGTGCAGGCGCTCACCGCCCTGGACGTCGGGACCGTGAAGGTCGGCAGCGGCACGGGCCGCGTCGCCGGCGTCGACCCCTCGACCTTCCGGGCCTTCACCCCGCAGGAGACCGCGTCCTCCGACCCGCTCTGGGCCTCGGTCGCCCGCGGCGAGCTCGCGCCGTCGTACTCCCTCGTCCGGCGCACCAGGGGCCTCGAGCTCGGCAAGCAGGCCCTGGTCACCGGCGACACCGCGCTCGCTGAGCGGGTCGGGGCGGTCGCCGCCTTCGCGGTGCCGTCGGTCGACCTCGTCGTCAGCCGCGACGTCGCCCACCGGCTCGGCGTCGCCCGCTCCACGGCCGTCCTGGTCGCCGCGCCGGACCGGAGCATCTCCCGGCTGCGCCGGGCCGTCCTCGGCATCACGGGCACGGGGGCCGACGTCACGGTGCTGCGCCCGCAGTCCGTCCGACCGCAGGCGGGCTCGGGCAAGCCGCGGACCTACCTCGAGCTCTACAAGGCCTCCGCGCGGTACTGCCCCGGGATGTCCTGGACGGTCCTGGCCGCCATCGGGCAGATCGAGAGCGGGCACGGCCGCAACAACGGCCCCTCGAGCGCCGGCGCGCTCGGCCCCATGCAGTTCCTGCCGAGCACCTGGGCGAGCTCCGGCGTGGACGGCGACGGTGACGGCGACGCCGACATCAACGACCCCTTCGACGCCGTCCCGGCCGCCGCGCTCTACCTGTGCCGGTACGGCGCGGGCCGCGACGCCCAGGGCCTCTACGACGCGATCTTCGCCTACAACCACGCCGACTGGTACGTGCGCGAGGTCCTCGCGCTGGCCGAGCAGTACCGCCTCCGGGGCTGACCCTCAGCCGGCCGCGACGGCCTCCGCGAGCCGGCCCTGGCGGGCCAGCCGCGCCCGCACGCTCGCGGCCACCGTCTCGAGGACGTCGCGGGCACGATCGCCCCGCATCGGGTTGCTCCCCATGACCTGCAGGTCGCGCGCGGTCGGCTGCACGACGACGACCCGGGCGCCGGTGCGCCGCAGTCGCCGCACCTCGGCCGCGAGGTAGCGACCGACGGCGATCCGCACGGGCAGGTCGGCCGGCCGCCCGGCCCCACGGGCCATGGTCATCGGCGACAGGACGAGCACGAGGTCGAGGCCGTCGCCGAGGACGACGTCGGCGTTGCTGGGGGAGTGCATCCCGCCGTCGACGTAGCGGTCGGCGCCGACCGAGACGGGCGCGAAGTACGCGGGGATGGCGCAGGACGCCGCGACGGCGGTCCCGACGTCGACGGGCGGCGCGTCGGGGGTGCCGAAGACGACGCGCCGGGCGTCGCGGGCACGCACCGCGCAGATCCGCAGGTCCCGGTCGGGCCAGGTGTCGCCGAACACCTGGCGCAGCGGGCGGGAGATGCCCTCGGTGCTCTGGGTGCCGGCCGGCAGCAGCCCGGCGGCGAGCGACCCGGGCCGCACACCGCGGCGTCCCGTCTGCAGCAGGGCCCGGGGTGCGAGCGGACCCGGCCCGGCGGGCGCACCGGGCAGGTGCGCCGTGGAGGAGGCTTTCCGGGCGGCGCGCAGCCGCGCACCCTCCGGCGACAGCGGCTCGCCGAGCACCTGGGCCCGCAGGTCGGCCGCCGACAGGCCGAGGGCCAGCCCGGCCGCCACCAGCGAGCCGGCGGAGGTCCCGACGAGGACCTGCGCGGACCGGCCGTCGAAGCCGGCGTCCGCGAGCGCGGTCAGCACGCCGAGGTGGAACGCCTGGCCGGTGAGGCCGCCCGCGCCGAGGACCAGCCCGGTCCGCGTCACGGGGTCAGCACCACCTTGCCGACGGTCCCGCGGCTGGCCAGCCGGGCGAGCGCCGCGGGGGCGTCCTCCAGCGGCAGCTCGGCGCCGACGAGCGGGTCGATGGCGCCCGCCTCCCACAGCCGGACCAGCGCCTCGTGGGTCCGGGCGAAGATCTCCGGCTCGTAGGTCCGGTAGAGGCCCCAGTGCAGCCCGACGACGCTGTAGTTCTTGACCAGCGCGTGGTTGGTCGGGGCGTCGGCGATGCGCCCGCCCGCGAACCCGACCACGACGATCCGGCCCTCGAAGGCCACGCACCGCCGGCTCTTGTCGAAGACGTCGCCCCCGACCGAGTCGTAGACGACGTCGGCGCCCCGGCCCTCCGTCGCGTCCTTGACGACGGCGACGAAGTCCTCGGCGAGGTAGTCGACGACGACGTCGGCCCCGAGGTCGCGGCAGACCTGGACCTTCTCCGGCCCGCCCGCCGTCGCGATGACGCGCGCCCCGGCCGCCCGGCCGAGCTGGATCGCCGCGCTCCCGACGCCGCCGGCCCCCGCGTGCACCAGCAGGGTCTCGCCCTCGCGCAGCTGCGCCCGCCGGTGCAGCCCGACGTGGCCGGTCTGGTAGGTGATGAACAGGCTGGCCGCCTTGGCGTCGGGCATCCCGTCCGGCACCGGGAAGGCGCTGGTGACGGGCATGAGGGCCTGCTCGGCCAGCCCCCCGTGGGGCGCCGGCGTGCTGCCGAGCACCCGCTCGCCGGCCCGCGGCCCGTCCAGCACCGTGGCGCAGACCTCCTGGCCCGGGGTGAACGGCAGCGGCGGCCTCTCCTGGTACTTGCCCTGGCACAGCAGGACGTCGGGGAAGTTGAGCGCGACGGCGTCGACACGGACGCGGAGCTGGTCCGGACCGGGCACCGGCTCCGGCACGTCGACGAGCTCCAGGACGTCCGCGGGGTCGCCGAGCTCGCAGACCTGCCAGGCCCTCACCGACCGCTCCAGGGCACCGTCGCCTGCAGGACGGCCTCGGTGAGCGCGCCGGTCCGCAGGTGCGACCCCGACTGGTACTCCGGGTCCCGGACCATGTCGCTGAACGCCTGCCGGCTCGGGTAGCGGACGAGCAGGACCGCGTCCCAGTCCTGGCCGGCCTCGGCGACCAGCGGCGTGCTGCCGTCGCCGACGTAGAGGACCTCCGCGCCGAACGGCGTCGACGTCCGGGCGAAGTGCTCGACGTACTGCCGGTACTGCGCGCGGCCGGCGTCGCCGTCGTACCGCAGCAGGTTGAGCATCACGACCGGACCGCCCGGGTCCTCGGCCAGGTACCGCTTGAGGTCGCTGCCGCGGGGGTCGATCGCCACACGTCCTCCATGGGACAGGATGCGCTGCATGAGTGCAGCGGAGTTCCAGAACGAGGTCTACCTCAAGGGCCTGTTCGGCGAGCAGCCGACCCAGCCGTTCGGCTGGCGCGAGACCGAGGCGGCCGCCTACGCCGTCATGACCCCCGAGGCCGTGGGCTACGTCGCGGGCGGGGCCGGCGGCGAGGAGACGATGCGGGTCAACCGGGAGGCCTTCGACCGCTGGCGCCTGGTGCCGCGGATGCTGCGCGGGATCCCGGCCCAGCGCGACCACACCACCACCGTGCTCGGCACGACGATGCCGGCGCCCGTGCTGCTCGCGCCCGTGGGCGTGCTCTCGATCGTCCACCCCGACGCCGAGCTCGCGGTCGCCCGCGCCGCCGCGGCCCTGGGGCTGACGATGGTCGTGTCGACCGCCTCGAGCACGTCGATGGAGG
>JAOPWW010000467.1 GCA_025965495.1 Frankiales bacterium | reverse complement strand
CCGAGCGGCAGGCCGACGGCGCAGGCCAGCAGGACGGCGTAGCCGGTGTAGGTGAGGTGCTCCTGCAGGCGCTGCAGCGTGCCTCCCGCAGGGTCGCCCCAGGTGAGCCAGCCGGTGAAGGTCGTGGGCACGTCAGCCGGCCCGGGCACGGGACCACGGCGTGAGCGCCCGCTGCAGCAGCACCAGCAGGGCGTCGGCCAGCAGGGCCAGCAGCACGCAGGCCAGGCAGGCGGTGACCACCTTGGCGCGGTAGTCGGCCCGGAAGCCCTGGTCGATGAGCTGGCCGAACCCGCCGGTCCCGACGTAGGCGGCGACCGTGAGCAGCGAGATCGTGGAGACGGTGGCGACCCGGATGCCGGCGAGCACGGCAGGCAGGGCCAGCGGCAGCTCGATCCGCAGGAGCAGCGCGAGCGGACCCATCCCCATGCCGCGCGCGGCCTCCTGCACCTCGGGGGGCACCTGGGCCAGTCCCGTCACCATGTTCCGCACCAGGATGACCAGCGTGTAGAGCGCCAGCGCGATCTCGGCGGTCAGCGGCGTGTACGACGTCAGCGGGACCAGGAGCGCGAACAAGGCCAGGGAGGGGATCGTGTAGACGACCCCGGCCGCACCGACGACCAGCGTCTCGAGCGCCCCGCTGCGACGGGCGAGCAGCGCCAGCGGCAGGGACACGACGGTGCCGGCCAGGACCGCGACGACCGTGATGGTCACGTGCTGCTGGAGCGCCACGAGCAGCTCCTGCCTACCCTGCTGCAGGTACACCGTGCTGAACCACGGGTTGGGCACTCCTGCGCCCTGCGCGATCACAGAGAGGCTCACGGCCGATGGACGCTACCCCGCCGGACCTGCTCCGGTGGCGGGCCGCGAGCAAGCAGTACGCCGACGGCACGGTCGCCGTCCAGGCCCTGGACCTCGACGTGCGCCAGGGCGAGCTGGTCTGCCTGGTCGGCCCCTCGGGCTGCGGCAAGACGACGACCATGAAGATGGTCAACCGCCTGGTCCAGCCGACGTCGGGCCGCGTCGAGCTCGACGGTCGCGACGTCGCGGACGGCGACGTGCGCGACCTGCGCCGTCACATCGGCTACGTCATCCAGCAGGTCGGCCTGTTCCCGCACCAGACCGTCGGCGACAACGTCGCGACCGTCCCGCGCCTGCTCGGCTGGGACCGGCAGCGGACCCGCACCCGCACGGCGGAGCTGCTCGAGCTGGTCGGCCTGGACCCCGCGACCTACGCCGACCGCTACCCGGCGCAGCTGTCCGGCGGGCAGCGGCAGCGCGTCGGCGTGGCCCGGGCGCTGGCCGCCGACCCCCCGGTCCTGCTCATGGACGAGCCCTTCTCGGCGATCGACCCGATCGCGCGCGACCGGCTGCAGTCGGAGTTCCTCGACGTGCAGGCCGCCGTCCGCAAGACGATCGTGTTCGTCACCCACGACCTGGACGAGGCCGTGCGGCTCGGAGACCGGATCGCGGTGTTCCGCCAGGGCGGCGTGCTCGAGCAGTACGACACCCCCGCGGCCGTCCTCGGCTCGCCGGCGACCCCGTTCGTCGCGGACTTCGTCGGCGCCGACCGCGGGCTGCGCCGGCTCGCCGTGACGGGGGTCGACCTGCAGGACCTCGAGCAGCCCGTGTCGCTCGCGCCCGACACCTCGCTGGAGCAGGCCCGCGCCGTCCTGGCCGCGGGGTTCGCCGTCGTGCTCGGGCCCGACGGCGACCTGCGCGGGCACGTCGCGGCCGCGCACCTGGAGGGCTCCGGCACCGTCGCCGACCGCGTGCAGGCGCCGCCCGCCACGGTCCCGGCGACCGCGACCCTCAAGGCCGCGATGAGCGCCATGCTGCAGCGCGACGAGGGTTGGGTGGCAGTGGTCGACCCGGCCACGTCGCGGTACCTCGGGGTGCTCACCCCGCAGTCGGTGCACGCGGCCCTGCGGCGCAGCACCGGGTCGCACGAGGCCTGACCGCCGGTCGGGTCAGCCGGTCGCCGGGGGCACGTCCACCGCGAGGCACCGGTGCTCGTCGCCTGCGGCGAAGCCGGCCCAGCCGTACAGCCGCAGCGCCGGGACGTTGTCGGCCTCCACGTAGAGCTCCGCCTGCGTGCAGCCGGCGTCGCGCAGGTCGCGCAGCGCCTGGGCCACCACGAGCCGCCCGAGCCGGCGCCCGTGCGCCCGCGGGTGGACCGCGACCACGTGGAGCTCGCCCACCGGGGACCCCGGCTCGACCTTGGTCCAGACCCCCGCGACCAGGCCGTCGTGGTCCTGCGCGACCGGGAAGCGCACCCCGTCGGTCCACGCGGTCCCGAGCCGCCAGTCGAGGTCGGACCGGGTCCAGCCGCCCTGGTCCGGGTGGCCCTCGAAGGCCGCGTTGGTGAGCGCCAGCCAGGCGTCCCGGTCGGCGTCGTCGTCGACCTGCAGCCGGCGCAGCAGGACGCCGTCGTGGCAGCGGTGCTCGGGCAGGTCGTCGAGCGGGCGGCGCAGCACCAGCAGGCGGCGCTCGGTCCGGGCCGACCAGGCCGCGCCCAGCGCGTGCGCGGCAGGCGCCTGGCCGTGGACCCAGGCGCGCAGCACGCCCCCGCCGTGCCCCGCGACGTGCTCGACGACCTGCCGCAGCACGTGCCGCCCGACGCCCCGCTCACGGTCCTGCGGGTGCACCCCGACCTCGACGGTCCAGCCCTCGACGCCCTCGGACAGGACCGCGCAGGCCTGCAACCGGTCACCGTCCCAGGACAGGACCCGGGCGTGCTGCAGCTGCCGGGCGCCGTCGAGGGTGAGCAGCGTGTGCTCCTCGAACGGTGCATGCCCGTCGTGCGCGGTGCAGGCCCGCACGAGGTCGTCGAGCCCGGCCGGGGGGCCGTCGGTGGCGGGGGCGTCGTGCACGGTCAGCACAGCGGCTCCTCGACTCCTGCGAACTGTGCGCAAGAGCGACGTTAGCGCAGCGGGGCTACCGCGCCAGGCGGAGCCCCGAGAAGGCCCAGCGCGCGCCGCCGGCGTAGAAGTTGCGGTAGGTCGTGCGCTCGTGCCCGGCCGGGGTCGCGCAGGACGCGCCCCGGAGCACGTGCTGGTCGGACATGAACTTGCCGTTGTACTCCCCCACGGCGCCCTCGGCGGGCCGGAAGCCGGGGTAGGGCAGGTAGGCCGAGGCGGTCCACTCCCAGACGTCCCCGAGCACCTGGTCGCCGGCGAGCCCCGGGTGCAGCCGGTCGGGGTCGAGCAGCTGACCGGTGCCCGTCCGTCCCGCGGCCGCCACCTCCCACTCCTGCTCGGTGGGCAGGCGCGCGCCCGCCCACCGGGCGTAGGCGTCGGCCTCGTAGAACGACACGTGGCAGGCCGGCTCGCCCCGGCGCAACGGCCGGACCCCCGCCGTCGTGAAGACGCGCCAGTCGCCGTCGACCTGCTCCCAGTACTCGGGGCTCCGCCACCCCTCGGCCTGCACGCGCTGCCAGCCGTCGGACAGCCACAGCTCGCTGCGCGCGTAGCCGTCGTCGGCCATGAACGCCAGCCACTCCCCCACCGTCACGGTCCGCGAGGCGACCTCGCAGGGCTCGAGGTAAACGGTGTGGCGCGGTCCCTCGTTGTCCCACCGGAAGCCGCGGCCGTCCGCCCCGACCTCGTGCAGCCCGCCCTCGACCGGGAGCCACGACAGCGGTGCGGGCTCGGGGTCGTCCTCCTCCGGCCGCAGGAGCAGGGCCGGCCCGAACGGGTGCCGCGACAGCAGGTGCTTGACGTCCATGACGAGCAGCTCCTGGTGCTGCTGCTCGTGGTGGGTCCCGAGCAGGAGCAGCTCGCGCTGGCGCTCGGTCGGACCCGCCTCGAGCAGCGCCGCGACAGCCGCGTCCACGTGCTGCCGGTACCGCCCGACGCCGTCGACACCGGGACGCGTGACCAGTCCGCGCTCGGCCCGCGGGTGCCGCGGCCCGACGGCCTCGTAGTAGCTGTTGAACAGGTAGGAGAACGAGGGGTCGAACGGCACGTGCTCCGGCCCGCAGACGAACTGCTCGTAGAACCACGTCGTGTGCGCGCGGTGCCACGTCGTCGGCGACGCGTCCGGCATCGACTGCGCGGTCTGGTCCTCCGGCGACAACGGCGCGGTCAGCCGGTCGGTGAGCGACCGCACCGCCCGGAAGCGCTCCCCGAGCGCGTCGCGCTCGGTGTCCCTGCTCTGCACGACCGACGTCACGGGCCCACCTCCGGCGGCCAGGCTGACACAGCGGGGCGCCGGGCGCCGGTCCGCTCAGCGGAACGCCCACCTGCGCAGCAGCACGTAGTGGACGACGCCGGCCAGGGAGTTCGCGACGGCCAGCGCGACGAGCTCGGCCACCCGGCCCTGCGCGTGCAGGAGCGCGAGGACCTCGAGGGCCCCGCTGGTAGCGACCAGGCTCACCAGGTAGGCGAGGACGCCCTTGAGCCGCTGGGCGCCGGGCACCGGTCCGTGCTCCTGGAACGACCACCGCCGGTTCAGCAGCGTGTTCACGTCCCCGGTGGCCACGAGCGCGACGACGTTCGCCAGCTGCGCCGGGAGCCACAGACGCAGGAGCGCGAAGACGGCCAGGTAGCCGACCGTGGACAGGGCGCCGACGACGACGAACCGCGCCGCCGGCCGCTGCACGAGGTCGCGCAGTCCGGCGCCGCCCGCCGTCGGGACGGGGCGCTCCTCGAGCAGCTGCGTCATGCGGGCGTCCTCCGTGGGGGGTGCGCGCCGCTCCTGCGACCGCTGCGGCCAGCCTGCGCGACGCACCCGGGCAGCGGCTGGGAGTCACCTGGCAGCCGCCTGTGGGTCAGGACCCTCCGGCCGGCCGCGATCGGCTGTCCCGAGCCGGCGAGCGGCGCAGGGCGGCCCCTGTGCCCTGGGAGGGCTCGACGAGACTCAAGGAGGGCGCGACCTCGCCGATGGGCGCCTCGTGAACGACGGGGTCTACCGCGACGCGCGCAGGACGGCAGGGCTCGGCAGCGCCCTGAGCCTGCTCGGAGGCCTCGTGCTGTCGAGCAGCAGCTCGGCCGACCGAGCCCTCGGCGTCGCCGTCCTCGCGCTCGGTCAGTTCCTCGTCTGGCGCGGCCTCATCACGTGGTCCGTGGCACAGGGCACCGAGCCCCTGCTGCGTGAGGCGGCGAGCCTGCGCGCGGCGCTGCTCGGGAGTCCGCTAGTGCAGGGCCCGGCACCTGCAGGGCGACCCGCGCTCGGCGACGACGGGGCCCGTCCCGGTCCCCCGGCAGCGGTTCCGCCCCCGGGCAAGGGCACTCCGACGCGCCCCGCGACGACCGCGAGCCAGGCCGTCGGGTGGGACGACGGCGCGGACCGGCGCCGGTGCAGCACGGCCGGCTGCTCCGCACAGGAGATACCGACGTCGGCTTACTGCTGTCCCGCCTGCGGAGCCCGCACGACAGCAGCGTGAGCCGTCAGGTCTGCTGCGGTGCGAGGCAGCAGGCGTAGCCGTGCCGTCGCGGTCCGTCGCCGCCCCACGACGGTCGCGTCGCGGACTCGCCCCCGGGACCGTAGTCACGCGTCGAGGGGGCGTCAGCCCTCGAGCTCCCGCACGATCGCGTTCCAGATGCTGGTGTCGAGCAGGGCGATCTCGACAGCGTCGCCGTGGCGCACGAGATGCAGGCTGTAGGCGTCGGCGACGTCGCCCCGGCGGTCCAGCGGGGTGACGTGCATCGACCAGGACGCGCAGAAGTGGCAGTGCAGGACCCGGTCGGTCTCCAGCTCGTCCCGGTCCACGCCGGGGCGGGTCACGGCGGGGCCTCGGTACGGGCGTGCGGGTGGTCAGCGTGCACGGGTGTCTCCTGAGGGTCGTGGACGGGTCTCGCCGGTCTCACCGCGACCGGGCGCCTGGTGCGCCCGCCCCCGCTCGTGGCACGAGCGGGAAGCGGCACCAGACGTCGCGGTCGCGGGCCCCTCGTCGTCTCGGTCGTCACGAGGGCACCACCCGCTACGGGAGCGTCACGTCCAGGCGTCCCGGCGCGCGACGCGGCGCCGCCGCTCGTCCAGGCCGCCCCGGACCTCCGCGGGCTCGCTCGCGGAGTGCTCGGGGCGTGCGGGCAGCCGGGTCACCGACGGACGGCGCAGCGGGCGCACACCAGCTCGGTCTGCTCCGCGCCGCACTGGGTGCAGAAGCGGCCCATCGGCGGTGCCACCGGATGCGGTCTCTCGCGACGGGGCGAGGCCGACCGGTCGCCCGTCGACCGGCCGGGCGTCGCCGACCTCGTGCCGTCGAGCAGAGGCAGGACCCGCGAGCTGGTCACGCGACCCGCCCGACCGCGTCGCTGCCCCGGCCGGGTCTGCCCTCGGAGGAGGAGCGGGCGGAGGCCTTCGTGGTCTGCGGGTCGAGCAGGCCGTTCGGGACGGTCTCGGTGGGGAGCACGAGGACCGCCGCGCCGTGGGCGGTCCTCCGGCCGAGGTACCGGGTCAGGTGGAGCACGTCGTGTGTCACAGAGGTGGTTCCTCTCGCACGCCTGCAGGCGAGCCGGTCGGAAGTTCCTCCCGGCTGTTCGCGTCGAAGACCGTGGTCCCCGCTCTCACCCCGTTCGGGCGCAGCGCCTCGGTCGTGAGGGTCGGTGGGTGGGACTCGGCGTCCCGACCAGGCGCGTGCTGTGCCTGCCTCGTCCTGCAGGCACTGGTCCGACCCTACACACGGCAGGGACGCCGGCGGGTCCGCGAGACGCCGGCGCCCCACGTCGCGACAGGGGCGGACACACGATGGCGGTCGACGACCACCCTCCTGCGGGGAGGCACCGCCTGCGCGACCCGCCCGGTCCACGGCGCACGCGCACGACGTCGGCGCTCGCCTGCGGTGGCGTCAGCGCGGCCTCGGACACCACCGGCGCGACGTCGTGCCCAGGCCGGCGGCCCTCCTCGGAGGCTCACGCCGGAGGCTCAGGTCGGGGCGAGCAGGGCAGGCTCCGCGTCGGGGCGGACCAGGCTCCGGCTGCCGGGCACGAGCAGCGGCGCCAGGCTCGACAGCAGGAGCACCCCGGCGCAGCCCAGGAGCACGCGGTCGGTGCCGAACGCTGCTGCGAGCGGGCCGGCCAGGGCGTTGCCCAGCGGCATGCCGAGGAACGACGTCAGCGTGTCCCAGCTGGCCACCCGCGCGAGCAGCTGGTGCGGCACGTGGTCCTGGAGGGCCGTCTCCCAGCAGACGTCGAAGAAGATCAGCCCGGCGTAGCCCACGACCGCACCGGCCAGCACCGCGGTGAGCGTGCCCGGGACGACGTAGGCCAGGACCCACAGCGTCATGAGCGGCAGGACCGACCACCCCGCGAGCAGCATCCGGCGGGGTCTCACCCGCAGCGCCAGGGCGGCCCCCAGGAACCCGCCGAGGCCCTCCGCGGCGGCGATGAAGCCTGCGGAGCTCGCGCCCCCGAGCTGCTCGACGGCGACCACCTGCGCGAGGACCAGGACCACCCCGTTGGCCACGTGGTAGACGGTCGCCGCGAGGACTCCGGAGAGCAGCCAGTCCCGGCTCCGGACCTCGGCCCACCCCTGCCCCATCTCCTGGAACATGCCGCCGCCACGGACGCGCTCCACCCGCGCCCGGACGAGCGCGACGCTGACGACGGAGGCCAGGAAGCTGGCGGCGTTGACGGCGAAGCCCGCGGCGGCACCGGCGCCCGCGACGACGAGGCCGCCCGCGGCGGGTCCTGCCACCGAGCAGGCCGTCTGGAGCATGCTCAGGCTGGCGTTGGCGGACTGGCGCCGCGCGGCCGGGACGACCATCGGCTTGAGGGCGGTCATCGCCGGCTGGAAGAAGGAGCCGGCGAGCGCCGTGAGGCCGGTCAGCAGGCACAGCAGCGGCAGGGAGTACCGGTCCGTCCCGAACATGACGGCCGTGCCGCCCACGGTCGCGACCCGGACCAGGTCGGACCCGATCATCACCCGCTGGGGCTGGACGCGGTCGGCCCAGACGCCGCCGAACAGGGAGCCGAGCAGCCGCGCGACGATGCCCGACGCGAGCACGATCCCGAGCTCCCCCGGGCCGCCGCCGTGCAGGACGACGGCCACCGCCAGAGCGACCGTCTGGAAGCCGTTGCCCAGCCAGGACAGCGCCTGTCCCGCGGCGAGCAGCCGGAAGTCCCTCACCGGGCGCACCGTAGCCAGTCGCGGCAGCAGGCGGAGCCCGCCGTCGCGGCCGCTCGGCGTGCGCGAGCCGCCGTCACCCGGGGGTCGCCGCCCTGCCGGCACGCACAGCGGACCCCGAGCGGGCGGCCAGCCCGGTCGCAGGCGCGCGGCGCACGGTGGGCCGGTGCTCACCACTGCCGCCCTGCTGCTCAGCGCGTCCCTCGTCGCCTGGCTGTCCGTCTGGACGACCACCGGGACGGGCACCTGACGCAGCCTGTGCGGAGCGGGTGGAGCCGCTTGTCAGAATCGAACTGACGACAACCTCATTACGAGTGAGGTGCTCTACCGACTGAGCTAAAGCGGCGTACTGCGTGGACGACTCTACTGGAGGTCAGCCGGTGCGCAGGGCGAGGGCCATCGCCTCGACGGCGAGCAGCGGCGCGACGTTGGCGTCGAGAGCCTCGCGGCAGCCGGTGATGGCGTCGAGGCGGTGCACGGTCGACTCCGGCGTCGTCGCGCGGGCGATGGCCGCGGCCTGCTCACCGAGGTCGGCGTGGACGAGGTCCGAGCCGGTCCCGAGCTGGACGGTGAGCACGTCGCGGTAGAACGCCGTGAGGTCGACCAGGGCCCGGTCGAGGTTGTCGCGGACGGTCCGGGTGCTGCGGCTCTTCTGCTTCTGCTCGAGCTCCTTGAGGGCGCCGGCCCCTCCCCGGGGGGTCCCGCCGGTCAGGCCCTTGCCGGTGGCCCCGGCCCCCAGGGCCGTGGCGAGCTCCTCCTTCTCGGCGGAGTCACGGCTGCCGGCGACCCGCTCGGCCTCCTCCTTGGCGGCGTCGACGAGGCCCTGCGCGGCGGCGAGGGCCGAGCCGATCGTCTGCAGGGAGCGGACCAGCGCGAGGACGTCCTGGCGCTCGCGTCGGGAGGCCTCGTCGGTGGCCAGCCGCCTGGCGCGGCCCACGTGGCCCTGGGACGCCCGTGCCGCGAAGGCCGCCATGGCCGGGTCGACGCCGTCGCGCCGGACCAGCACGTCCGCGACCGCGGCGGCCGACGGCGTGCGCAGCGGGACGCTGCGGCAGCGCGACCGGATCGTCGGCAGCAGGTCCTCCGCGCTCGGCGCGCACAGCAGCAGCACGCCCCGCGGCGGCGGCTCCTCGATCGCCTTGAGCAGGGCGTTCGAGGCGTACTCGGGCATGCGGTCGGCGTCCTCGACGAGGGTGACCAGCCACCGGCCCAGGCTCGGGCGGCGGTAGCTGTGGTCGACGATCCGGCGGACCTCCTTAATCCCGAGGGACAGGCCCTCGATGGCCTCCTCGGCGACGTCGGTGTGCGAGCCGTGCAGCACCTGGGTGCAGGCGGCGCAGTGCCCGCAGCCGGGCTCCGGGCCGGTGCACTGCAGCGCAGCGGCGAAGGCGCGGGCCGCGAGCGACCGGCCGGAACCGGGCGGCCCGGTGAACAGCCACGCATGGGTCATGCCGCGGCCCTCCCCGCCGTCGACGACCTCGCGCGCCGCCACGGCGGCCGCCTGCAGCTGCGCGACGACCGGCTCCTGCCCGACCAGGTGCTCCCAGACGCTCATGCTCGCAACCCCAGCAGCTGCGCGACCCGCTCCCGGACGGCGGCGTGCACGACGTCGGGCGGTGCAGCCGCGGGCACCACGAGGTACCGCGCCGGGTCCTTGCGGGCGAGGTCCAGGAACCCCTCGCGGACCCGCTCGTGGAACGCGAGCGACTCGGCCTCCAGCCGGTCCGGCGCCCCGGTCTGCTGCGCGCGCAGCAGGCCGACGGCGGGGTCGACGTCGAGCAGGAGCACGAGGTCGGGGCGCAGGCCCTCGGTGGCCCAGGTGGACAGCCGCTGCACGTCCGGGACGGTCAGCGCGCGGCCCGCGCCCTGGTAGGCGAGGGAGGAGTCGACGAACCGGTCGGTGACGACGACGGCCCCGCGCTCGAGCGCGGGGCGCACCAGGGTCGCGACGTGGTGGGCCCGGTCGGCGGCGTAGAGCAGGGCCTCGGCGCGGGGGCTGACCGGTTCGCCGTCGAGCAGCACGGCGCGCAGCCGGGCGCCGAGCGGCGTCGCGCCGGGTTCCCGGGTGACGACGACCTCGTGGCCGAGGCCCCGCAGCCAGTCCGCGAGCAGCCCCGCCTGGGTCGACTTGCCCGCGCCCTCGCCGCCCTCGAGCGCCAGCAGCGTGCCGGGCAGCAGGGGTGCGGGGGTGGCCCGCCGGAGCAGGGACAGCAGGTCAGCGGCGAGCGGGACCCCGGGCTTGTCGTCCATCTGCCGGAACGACGCGACGCCGACCGCGACGGCGAGCAGTCCGCCCACGAGCAGCGTCACCGCCACGCCGTTGACGGTGTAGACCGCCCCGCCCGGCAGGTCGAGCTCGCGCCGTCCGATGGCGCCGGACAGGAACGGCGTCGTGCCCGTGACGAGCAGCAGGTCGATGCGCATGAGCGACTGGACGAGCCCGAACGTCCGTCCGCGGCGCTCGTCGGGGACCTCGGCGCCGAGCAGGGTGATGCCGAGGACGTAGGCGATGCCGGCGAAGAACCCGACCAGCAGGGTGGAGAGCACGGCGAGCGCCAGGTTGGGCACCAGCGCCATGGCCACCAGCGCGAGGCCCGCGCCCGTGATCGCGGGGCCGAAGGCGCGCTTGCGGGAGAAGTCGCCGAGCAGCTTGGGGCCCAGGGCGACGCCGGCGGCGATGCCGAGGAAGACCGCTCCGAACAGCATCCCGTACGCGGCCTGGCCGCCGCCGAGGACGGTCTGGGCGAACAGCTGCCCCTGGGCGATGATCGCGCCGCCGGCCGCGAGCGAGCCGAGCATCCCGACCAGCAGGCCGCGGATGAGCGGTGTCTGCCGGGCGAAGGCGACGCCCTCGCGCAGGCTGGCCAGGACGGTCGGCGGCGGCTCGCCGTCGGCGCGGGGCGCGACCGTCGGGCTCGGGATCGCGTCGCCCAGGCTGTAGACCGTGCCGGCCGCGTACAGGAACGTCGCCGCGTTGACGTAGAGCGCGAGGTCGACGGGCTGCGTGGAGAAGTACTCGAAGGGGTTGCCGAGCGCCCGGCTGACCAGGCCCAGCCCGGCGAAGACGCCGGCCGCCACGGGGGCGCTGCCGTAGGTGGCGATCAGCGACAGCTGGTTGGCGCCCTCGAGCTGCTCCCGCGGGATGAGGTTCGGGACCGAGGCCTCCTTGGCCGGGATCCAGAACAGGCTCACCGCCTCGATGAGGAAGCTCGCGGCCAGCAGGTAGACCAGCGAGTCCGACAGCGGGATGAGCACGAACAGCACGAAGCGCAGCAGGTCCGACAGCATCATCGTCCGGCGCCGGTCCCAGCGGTCGGCGAACGCCCCCGCGAGCGGCCCGAGCAGGACCGCCGGGAGGAGCCGGAACACCAGCACGCCGCCGGTCGCGTAGGCCTTGTGCGTGAACCCGTCGACGAGCTCGCTGGCCAGCGCCGTCGTCGCCAGGAAGCCCAGCCAGTCGCCGAAGCTCGACAGCGCGAGCGCCTGGTAGAGCTTGCGGAAGTCGCTGTTGCCGAGCGGCCCGGCCGGCCGGGCGACGCGCGCGAGAGCCGGCGCGACCTCCTCGGGGAGGGGGACCGGACGCCCGGACGGCGCAGGACCTGAGGGACGCCGGGACACGCCCCGAGACTACGGGCCGGAC
>JAOPWW010000464.1 GCA_025965495.1 Frankiales bacterium | reverse complement strand
CCGCCCTGTTCGCCGGCATCCGCCCCGACGACGACCTCGACCTGCTGCCGCACCTGCAGGACCTGCAGGCCGACGTGCTGCTCGCCCCGCAGGGCCTCGGCGGGCACGTTGACCACCTGCAGGTCGTCCGCGCCGTCGCCGCCCTGCGCCGGCCGACCGCCTGGTGGCGGGACGCCCCGTACGTGCTCCGCGCGCCGGAAGCTCGGCCCAGCCCCGATCTGCCGGACGGCCTGCGCCCGCTGCACCTGCCCGGCGACCCGGACCGCCGGGCGGATGCCTGCGCCTGCTACACCACGCAGCTGCCGTACCAGTTCGGGCGCGACAGCGACCATCCGCCCGAGGTGGCGATGCGCGCCGCGATGGCCCGGCTGGACGAGGTGCTGCTCGCCGACGACCGCGCGTGCGAGTCGCTGGAGGCGGGGTAGCCGCTCGGGGTGACACCCCTGACCCTGGTCGCCTCCTCCGACGCCCGTGGCCGCGGCGGCGCCGAGCACTCTCTCGGCCACCTGCTCGCCGCCCTGCCCGACGACGTGCGCGTGCACGTCCTCGGCCCCGACCGCGCCATGGTGCAGTGGCTCGCCGGCCGCCGTCCCGGGGCACAGGCCCACGTCGTCGACGGCTTCGCGCCGACGGCCCGGCTGCTGCACCGGCTGCGCCCCGACGTCGTGCACCTCAACCGGCACTCGCCGTGGGCCTGCGGCCCGGCGACGGCCGCAGCGCTGACCCTGCCCGCAGCCCGGGTGACCACGGTCGACCAGCTGCCGCTGCGCACGGTCACCCTGCCCGAGCTGCTCCGGGTGCGCGCCCTCACTGCCCGGGTCGACGCCGCGGTCGCCGTCGGGGAGGCGAGCGCCCGGCGGGTGGAGGACTTCTACGCCCTCGGCCGCGGCAGTGTCCGCTCGATCCCCAACTACGTGCCCGACCCCGGCGTCCCCGCCCGCACCCCCCACGACGGGCCGCTGCGGCTGGTGTCGGTCGGCCGGCTCGACCGGGTCAAGGCGCACGACGTCCTGCTCGACGCTCTCGTCGACGTGCCCGACGTGACCCTCACGGTGGTCGGCGAGGGGGGCTGCCGGCCGGCGCTCGAGAAGCAGGTGGCCGACCTCGGGCTCGCCGACCGGGTCCTGCTGCCGGGCTGGAGCGAGGACGTGGCGGGTGAGCTCGCGCGGGCGGACGTGCTCGTGCTCCCGAGCCGCACCGAGGGCTGGCCGCTGACGGTCGTCGAGGGGATGCTCGCCGGGCTGCCGGTGGTCGCGACGCCGGTCGGCAGCGTGCCCGAGGCCGTGCAGGACGGCGTCACCGGACTGCTCGTGCCGAAGGACGACCCGAACGCGCTGGCCGCGGCCCTCCGCCGCCTGCGGGACGACGGCCGACTGCGCGAGCGGCTCGGTGCCGCCGGCCGGGCCCGAGCGGCCGCGACGATGACGGCCGACCGGATGGCCGAGCAGTGGCTCGCCCTGTGGGAGGAGCTGCGCGCGGCGCCCCGCCGCTCCCGCCTGCGGACCGGTCCGCTCCGGGCCTGAGCCGCCGCGCGGCGACCCTCGCCCGGGACCGACCGGGTGGCACAGTGCGGGCGTGGACCTCGTCTCGCTGGCCGACGTGCAGGCGGCCCGGACGCTCCTGCAGGGGATCGTGCGCACCACGCCGCTGGAGGGCTCGCGCCCGCTGTCGCAGGCCGTCGGCGGACCGGTGTCGCTCAAGTGCGAGAACCTGCAGCGGACCGGCTCGTTCAAGCTCCGCGGCGCGTACGTGCGGATGGCGCGGCTGACCGAGCAGGAGCGGGCCCGCGGCGTCGTCGCGGCGAGCGCCGGCAACCACGCGCAGGGCGTCGCGCTGGCCGCGCAGCTGCTCGGGCTGTCCGCCACCGTCTTCATGCCCGAGGCCGCGCCGCTGCCGAAGGTCTCCGCGACGGCCGCCTACGGCGCGCAGGTCCAGCTTCACGGCGCCACCCTCACCGAGGCCCTGGTCGAGGCGTACGCGTTCAGCGAGCGGACCGGCGCCGTCCTCATCCACCCGTTCGACCACCCGGACGTCATCGCCGGGCAGGGGACGGTCGGGCTCGAGCTGCTCGAGCAGTGCCCGGAGGTGCGGACCGTCGTCGTCTGCACCGGCGGGGGCGGGCTGGTCGCGGGCGTCGCGGCGGCGGTCAAGGCGCTGCGTCCCGACGTCGAGGTGGTGGCGGCCCAGGCTTCCGGTGCGGCCACCTTCCCGGCCAGCCTCGCCGCGGGCCGCCCGGTGCAGCTCGCGTCGATGTCGACGATGGCCGACGGCATCGCGGTGGCCGCCCCGAGCGACGCCACCCTCGCCCACGTGCAGCACCTGGTCGACCGGGTCGCGACGGTCGACGAGGACGCGCTGTCGCGGGCCCTGCTGCTGTGCCTGGAGCGGGCCAAGCTCGTCGTGGAGCCCGCCGGCGCGGCCGCCGTCGCCGCGGTCATGCAGGACCCGACGTCGTTCCGGCCGCCGGTCGTCGCGGTGCTCTCCGGCGGCAACATCGACCCCCTGCTGCTGAGCAAGGTGATCCGGCACGGCCTGGTCGCCGCCGGCCGGTTCCTGTCGCTGCACGTCGCCGTCCCCGACCGGCCCGGCTCGCTCGCGGGCCTGCTCGCGGTGCTGGCCCGCACCGGCGGCAACGTCCTCGACGTCGAGCACTCCCGCACCGGCGGCGGCCTGCACGTCGACGAGGTCGAGGTCGCGGTCCAGCTCGAGACCCGCGGGCCGCGGCACAGCGAGCACGTCCGCGAGCTGCTCGCGGACGAGGGCTACAGCGTCGCCTGAGGGTCCACCCAGAGCCTGAGGGTCCGCCGAGAGCCTGAGGTCCGGCTAGAGGTTGCCCCTGCGCTCCTGCTCGCGCTCGATCGCCTCGAACAGGGCCTTGAAGTTGCCCTTGCCGAAGCCGAGCGAGCCGTGCCGCTCGATCAGCTCGAAGAACACGGTCGGCCGGTCCTGCACGGGCTTGCTGAAGATCTGCAGCAGGTAGCCGTCCTCGTCGCGGTCGACCAGGATGCG
>JAOPWW010000439.1 GCA_025965495.1 Frankiales bacterium | reverse complement strand
CAGACGACCTCGAGGTCGGTGACGTAGCACGAGACGGTGCGCTCCACGAGGTGCTTGCCCCGGGTCGCCGGGTCGACGTCGGCCAGACGAGCGGCGACGTCACGCAGTGCGTGTTCGACCTCGGCGGCGGTGGCCACAGCCCTCCTCGGCATCGTCGACGGGCGGCCCGACGCTACCCGGCGGAACGCGGGTCACCCGGTAACGTGCCTCTTTGCGCCGCGACCGGCGCGGGACGGAGGGCACGGTGCGCGACGCGCTCAAGACCTACCTGGCGCTCGCCGGCAGTCTGACGGAGATCACCCGCCAGCGCGCGGCTGCCGCTGCCCGCGCGCTGGTGTCGCAGGGCGAGGCGACCGCCGAGCAGGTCAGCGCGCTCGCGGAGGACGTCGTCGAGCAGAGCCGCGCCAACCGCGAGGCCGTCAGCGCGCTCGTGAAGTTCGAGGTCGACCGCACGCTGGGACGGGTCGGGCTGGCCAGCGCGGACGAGGTCGCCGAGCTGAGCGCGCGCATCCGGGTGCTCGAGGCCACGGTCCGGGAGCTGTCCGGGCGGGTCGCCGGCCTGAGCCAGTCGGAGCAGGGCTCGGCCGCGAAGAAGGCGCCGGCGAAGGCCTCGGACAAGGCGTCCGACAAGGCGTCCGACAAGGCGTCCGACAAGGCCTCCGACAAGGCGTCGGCCAAGGCTGCGGACACGGCGTCGGACAAGGCTCCGGCGAAGCCCGCCGCTCGCGCGTGACGGACCGGCCTGTGCCGGGGCCGCCGGTCCCCGGTCCGCCTCGCCCGGGTCCGCCGGTGCCCGGCCCGGCCCGTCCCTCGACCCCCGGTCCGTCGGCTGCGGCTCCCGGCTCGCCCGCTGGCCCGCCGCCTGCCGTCGCCGCGGCCCTCGCTGCCCTGGACGGCGTCGCCGACCGTCCCCTGGACGAGCACGTCGAGGTCTTCGACGACGTCCACCGCCGGCTGCAGGACGCCCTCGCCGCGCTCGACGAGCGCTGACCGTGGCGCGACGCGCCCGCCTCGACGCCGAGCTGGTCCGGCGCGGCCTCGCCCGCAGTCGCGAGCACGCGGCCGAGCTGGTCGCCGGCGGCCTGGTCCGCGTCGCCGGCACGGTGGCCACGAAGGCCGCGACCGGCGTCGAGTCCACCACCCCGCTGCTCGTTGACGAGCAGCCCGGCGAGACCTACGCCTCCCGCGGCGGCCACAAGCTGGTCGGGGCGCTGGAGGCCTTCGGCTACGACCCCGCCGGCAAGCGGGCCCTCGACGCCGGCGCCTCCACCGGCGGCTTCACCGACGTCCTGCTGCGGCGGGGCGCCCAGCACGTCGTGGCCGTCGACGTCGGCTACGGGCAGCTGGTCTGGGCGCTGCAGAGCGACCCGCGGGTGACGGTGGTCGACCGGACCAACGTCCGTTCCCTGACGCTCGAGCAGGTCGGCGAGCCGGTCGACCTCGTGGTCGCGGACCTGTCGTTCATCCCCCTCGGCCTGGTCCTGCCGGCGCTGCTGTCCTGCTGCCGTCCGGGAGCGGACCTGCTGCCGATGGTGAAGCCGCAGTTCGAGGTCGGCAAGGAGCGGCTGCCCGCCGGCGGCGTCGTGCGGGACCCGGTGCTGCGGGCGGACGCCGTGCGGGGTGTGGCGCGGCAGGCGGCCACCCTCGGGCTTGGTGTCCGCGGGGTGACGGCCAGCCCGCTGCCGGGCCCGAGCGGCAACGTCGAGTTCTTCCTGTGGCTGCAGGCGGGCGCACCGCCGTTGGAGGAGGCCGACCTGGAGCGGGCGGTGGCCGAGGGTCCGGTCTGACAGGCTGAACGGGTGCGCTCCGTTCTGCTCCTCGCCCACACCGGCCGCCCCGCGATCGCCGAGGCCGCCCGACGGGTCGTCCTGCGGCTGCAGGAGGCCGGCGTCGAGGTGCGGGTGGTGGCCGACGAGGCCAGCGACGTCGGGCTCACCGGCGTCGTCGTCGGGGGGTCGGCCACGGGCGTCGAGCTCGTGCTGGTCCTCGGCGGCGACGGGACGATCCTGCGAGCGGCCGAGACGGCGCGTGACTGCGGCGTCCCGCTGCTCGGGGTGAACCTGGGCCGCGTCGGCTTCCTGGCGGCAGCGGAGTCGCAGGACCTCGACGCGACCGTCGAGCGCGTCCTGGCCCGCGACTACACGGTGCAGGAGCGGACGACGCTCGACGTCACGGTCACCCTCGACGGCGCGGTGGTCGGCACGGGGTGGGCGCTCAACGAGGCGAGCGTGGAGAAGGCGGCGCGCGAGCGGATGCTCGAGCTCGTCGTGGAGATCGACGAGCGGCCGCTGTCGCGGTGGGGCTGCGACGGCGTCGTCTGCGCCACGCCCACGGGCTCGACCGCCTACTCCTTCTCGGCGGGCGGTCCGGTCGTCTGGCCGACCCTCGACGCGCTCCTCGTCGTCCCGATCAGCGCGCACGCCCTGTTCGCCCGGCCGGTCGTCGTGACGCCGTCGTCGGTGGTGGCGCTCGAGGTCCTGCCCAGTGGTGCCGAAGGCGTGCTGGCCTGCGACGGACGGCGCACGCTGCCGCTGCCGCACCGCGCCCGGGTGGAGGTGCGCAAGGGCGCCACGCCGGTCCTGCTGGCCCGCACGGACGCCGAGCCGTTCACCGACACGCTGGTCCGCAAGTTCGACCTGCCGGTCGAGGGGTGGCGCGGCCGGCGCGAGCACGACTAGTCGGGCCGGAGGCCGGGCTGTGGACGACGGCGCGACGTCCCCGTCCTGTCGCAGCCACCGCCTATGTTCGAACACGTGCTCGAAGAGATGCGGATCAGCGGCCTCGGCGTGATCGAGGACGCGGTGCTCGAGCTGTCCCCGGGGCTCACGGTCGTGACCGGCGAGACCGGCGCCGGCAAGACGATGGTCGTGCAGGGCATCACCCTGCTGTTCGGGGGCCGCGCCGACGGCGGGCGGGTCCGCCCGGGCAGCCCCAAGGC
>JAOPWW010000438.1 GCA_025965495.1 Frankiales bacterium | reverse complement strand
GCGGACCCGGCCCGAGGCGCGGCGCCGGGGCGCGGGGGCCGCGGTGCTCGGCGCTCTCGCGAGCTGGGCGGTCGGGCACGGCGCGCCCCGGCTGTACCTGCAGGTGGAGGTCGGCAACGAGCCGGCGCTCGCGCTGTACCGCCGGGCCGGCTTCGAGCTGGCCGCCGCCTACTCCTACCGGAGCGCGCGGTAGCGGCCGGGCCCGGACGGAGCGGGACGCCCGCTGCCGCCGCCGCTACGGCCGCTTGGCCGGGCTGCTCGTGAACGACGGGTCGGCGACGACGACGTCGGCCAGCACCTGGTTGACCGCGTCGAACAGGTCGTCGTCGAGCGCCTTGCCCGCCGCCGCGGCGTTGTCGCGGACCTGCTCGGGCCGCGACGCCCCGACGATGGCGCTGGCGACGTTCGGGTTGTGCAGCACCCAGGCGACCGCGAGCTGGGCCAGCGACAGGCCGGCCTGCTGGGCCAGCGGCGTGAGGAGCTGCACCTTCTCGAGGACGTCGTCGCGCAGGAAGTGCTTCATGAAGCCGGACCCGGTGGGGTCGGTGGCCCGGGAACCCTCCGGCGGCTGCTGGCCGGGCCGGTACTTGCCGGTGAGCACGCCCTGCGCGATCGGCGACCAGACGATCTGACTGATGCCCTCGCGGTCGCACAGCGGCACGACCTCGCCCTCGATGACCCGCCACAGCGCGGAGTACTGCGGCTGGTTGGACACGATCCGGTCCAGCCCCATCTGGTCGGCGATCTTGAGCGCCCGGCCGATCTCCTCGGCCTTCCACTCGCTGACGCCGATGTAGTGGACCTTGCCGGCGCGCACGAGGTCGTCGAACGCGCGCAGCGTCTCGTCCAGCGGCGTCTCGTAGTCGAACCGGTGCGCCTGGTAGAGGTCGATGTGGTCGGTCTGCAGCCGGCGCAGCGACGCGTCGCAGGACTCGCGGATGTGCTTGCGCGACAGACCGCGCTCGTTCTT
Source organism: Frankiales bacterium (assembly GCA_025965495.1). Lineage (GTDB taxonomy): Bacteria > Actinomycetota > Actinomycetes > Mycobacteriales > SCTD01 > RYN-122. Next base: position 2,345 of record JAOPWW010000438.1, on the reverse strand, counting down.
GCCGCCGCCGGTCGGCCAGTAGACCTTGGTGAACAGCTCGTAGGACTCGCGCTTGACGCCCTTGAGCGCCTCGCCGAGCACGGCCTCGGCCTTGGTGCCGGCGTAGACGTCCGCGGTGTCGAAGGTCGTGATGCCGACCTCGAGCGCCTCCCGCACGCACGCGGTGGCCTGGTCGGCCTCCACCTGCGAGCCGTGGGTCAGCCAGTTCCCGTAGCTGATCTCCGAGACGTACATGCCGCTGCGCCCGAGGCGCCGGTGCTCCATGCCCCGACCCTAAGCCGCGCCCGGCCGGGCCCTACTGGTAGGTGATGAGCTCCGGCATCGGGCGCAGCGCCATCGCCTGCGCCGGCGTCATGAGGTCCGTGTCCTCGTCGTAGAACAGCTTGAAGGCGTTGACGAACTGGGGCGTGCGCGAGGCCAGCAGCGCGTAGGTGTGCTTCTTGGCGTACTGCGTCCCGAACCCGTCGACGTGCAGCACGGTCGCGAGGCCCGGCCGGTCGACGATCCGGTCCCGGTCCGGCAGCTGGTAGGTCTTGAACTGGTGGACCATGAAGATCTTCTCGGGCAGCCGGTTCTTCAGGGTCAGGTTCGCGAGGTAGCTCGAGACGGCGTTGATCGGCGTGGCTCCGCTGACGCCGATCTGCCGCAGCGGCCGCTGCGAGGCGGTGAGCTTCCACTCCGGGTCGAGCGCGACGCCGACCTCCGGCTGCAGCAGCGCCTGCTCGTACTCCTTGACCTGGTCGAGGAACTCCGCCCGTCCGGGCTGGAAGTCCAGGATCACCAGCATCTTGTTCTTGCGGGCCACCTCGACGTAGCGCAGGACCTCCGAGACGGGGAGCTTGGTGCTGTAGAGCCCGTCCGGGCCGGGCTTGCCGGCCGCGACCGTCGTGATGAGCTCGAACGCCGGCAGGACGGGACGCCCCGACGCCGGCTGGAACGGGATCGCGGCCTGCAGGGTCCGGCGCGCAGCGACCTCCGGGCCGGTCTCCCCGAGCACGCCGAGGGCCCCGGAGCCCGCCGTGCCGTAGTACGCGACGACGACGTGTCCCGGGAAGATCGTCCGGCCGCCGCGCGGGAGCTGGGCCAGCGGCGCGGGCGACGCCGGGGACGCGCTGGGCGCGGTCGACGTCGTCACCGTGCCCGACGCGGCAGCGGGCTCGCGGGAGGCCGACGACGACGTCGAGGAGCCCCCCGAGGAGGAGCAGGCCGTCACGGCGAGGGCGAGCAGGAGGGCGGGGGCGATGCGGCGGAGCACCCGAAGACGGTAGCGGGGGCCGGGCGCCGGGCCCGGGAGGACGCGCTAGGAGCGGGAGCCGGGCGAGACCAGCGGCGGCGGCATCCGCAGCCGGCGCATCACGGTCGAGCGCAGCAGGGCGTACCCGACGTGCTTGGCGGTGCCGCCGGCCTCGGGGTGGTGCTCGGCCAGGGCCTTGCGGACGCGCAGCGCCAGCAGCACGGCGTCGAGGACGACGGCGACCAGGCCGACGGTCCAGATCCGGGCGGCGACGGAGTAGAGGGTGTGGTTGCCCGCGACCTGTGCGACGACCAGCAGGAGGGCGAGGGGGAGCAGCAGGACGCCGACGTTGCGGCGGGAGTCGACGACGTCGCGCACGAGGGCGCGGACCGGTCCCTGGTCGCGCGGCAGGAGCTTGGTCTCGTCGTGGGCGACGTACCCCGCCCGGCGGCCCTTGCGGGACGAGGACTGCTGCTCGCGCTGGCGCTGGGCCGCCTCCTTGCGCGTCTGCGGCGGGGGAGCGACCGGTCCGCGCGCCACGGCGCCGCGCTTGGGGGTCGGCCGGCCCTTGGGAGAGGTCACGCGGGCAGCGTAGGAGCAGGGAGCGCGCCGACGCCTGGCAGCGCGAGCATCTGGTCCAGGGCGGCGCGGGCCTCGCGGGCGGTCTGCGGCTCGACCTCGATCCGGTTCGGCACCCGCCCGTCGACGAGCTCCTCGAGCGTCCACACCAGGTGCGGCAGGTCGATCCGGTTCATCGTGGAGCAGTAGCAGACGTCCTTGTCGAGGAACACGACCGTCTTGTCGGGGTGCGCGTTCGCGAGGCGCCGCACGAGGTTGAGCTCCGTGCCGATCGCCCAGGCGGAGCCGGCCGGGGCGGCGTCGAGGGTCTGGATGATGAACTCGGTGGACCCCACCAGGTCGGCGGCCTCCACCACCTCGTTCGTGCACTCGGGGTGGACCAGGACGGTCACCCCGGGCACCCGGGCGCGGACCTCCTCGACCGAACGCACCGTGAAGCGGCCGTGCACCGAGCAGTGGCCCTTCCACAGGATCATCGTCGCGTCGCGCAGCTGCTGGACCGTGAGCCCGCCCTGCGGCTTGTGCGGGTCGT
>JAOPWW010000424.1 GCA_025965495.1 Frankiales bacterium | reverse complement strand
GACGTCACCCAGCAGCGCCTGGACGAGATCGCCGACCGCCTCAACAGCAGGCCCCGCAAGACGCTCGAGTTCATGTCACCCTCACGCAAGCTCAGCGAGCTGTTGCAGTGACCGCCTGAATTCGCCGGCCCTACATCCTGTTGCTCGACTGGCCTAACGGGGCGCTTCTGCTTCGCCTGCTGCTGCCAGTGATGGCGGTGCTGACGAGCCCCGTCGTTGATGGCGGGACCTTCACCTGTGCAGCGTCCCGGAGCAGCACGTCCTTGGTACCTCCATGTGACCGAGATGCTGGAACACCTCCTCGAGGAGGCGGAGGACGACGGCGTCGTCGTCGCGGACCCCGCCGTGCAGGCGCCATCTGGCGTCGTGGGGCATGCCCTCGCCCCGGGACGGTCGGCGGACATCCTGCTCTGTCTGCTGCAGCGCGACGTCTACGGCGTCGCGGCACTCGAACAGCTCCGCACGTGGGCCGAACTCGGCTTCCCGGTCGCGCGTCGTCGTCGGGCGGCCGAGAGCCACATGGACCCAGCCAGAACTCGCAGACCGTGCAGCAGTGCAAGACGAGTGCGCCGGCTGTTTCGTCCCGGTGGCGGCCCGGATGCCCGGCGCCATCACGGGGCAGCCCGGTTGGCCGCGGCGGCGCAGGGGTCGCCGGGGGTGAGGGCGGCCGGATCGTGTCGGGCCAGGACACGTCCCAGGAAGTCCCGCACGTAGCCGCTGACCGTCTCCAGGTGGCTCTCGAGCAGGAAGTGTCCGCCGTCGACGAGGTGAACCTCGGCGGCAGGGAGGTCACGGGTGAACGCTCGCGCTCCGGCGGGCCCGAAGATCTCGTCGTTGCGGCCCCACACCGCGAGCAGCGGCACCTGTGAACGTCGCAGGTACGCGTGCAGCCGCAGGTAGAGCTCGACGTTGGAGGGGTAGTCGCGGAACAGCCGCAGCTGCACCTCGACGTTGCCCGGTCGCCGCAGCGACTGCAGGTCCGAGATCCAGGTGTCGGGGCTGACGGTCGCCGGGTGGGGCACCCCGTGCAGGTACTGCCAGCGGATGCGGTCCGGTGTCAGTGCCCGGCGCAGCGGTGCCTCGCTCTGGCCGCTCGGGTTCTGCGCGTAGGCCCAGAGCGGCTCCCAGAACGGCGCGACGAAGCCGTCGGCGTAGCCGTTGCCGTTCTGGGTGATGATCGCGGTGATCCGCTCGGGGCTGCGCAGTGCGAGCCGCCAGCCGATGGGAGCGCCGTAGTCCTGGACGTAGATCGCGTGTCGGGTCACGCCGAGCTGCCCGAACAGGCCCTGAACGAGGTCGGTGAGCCGGTCGAAGTTGTACGGGAACTGCGCGGTGGTTGGCGAGTCCGACAGCCCGAACCCGAGGTAGTCGGGCGCGAGCACGTGGTACCGGTCAGCCAGCAGCGGGATGAGCTCGCGGAACATGTGGGAGCTGGCGGGCGCGCCGTGCAGGAGCACGACGGTGGGGTCGCTGCGGCGGCCGGCCTCGCGGTAGAAGACGCGGTGTCCGTCCACCTCGGCGAAGTGGTGCATTGTCATCGTCTGCTCGCACGGGCGGGTCCTGCGTCGGGCTGGCCGGGGCCGCCGTCGGCTGCGGCCGTGCTCGCCGCGGGGCCGGTGAGGTCGACCACGACCTTGCCGCGTGCGGCTCCCTTCTCGACGACCTGGTGGGCGTCCACGACGCCGTCCCAGCCGAAGAGCTCCGGGTGCACCATCGGGGTCAGCGTGCCTGCTTCGACCAGGGCTGCCGCCTCGGTCAGGATCTGGCCGTGGTGGGCTCGGCCCTGTCCGGTGAGCAGCGGCAGGAGCGTGAACACGCCCGAGTAGGTCGCGGCGCGGAAGCTCAGGGGCGCGAGGCTGTGGTTACCCCAGCCCAGGATGCTCAGGACGTGGCCGGTGTGGACGCGGACTGCGGTGAACGAGCTGTCCAGGACCGCGCCTCCGACGGTGTCGAAGACGACGTCGAAGCCTGCTCCGTCGGTCTCCGATGCGACGTACTGCTCGACGGTCGTGGTGGTGTGGTCCACAGCCGTGGCGCCGTAGCCGCGGATGACGTCCAGGGCCGCGCCACTTCCGGTCGCCCAGACCTGTGCGCCGCGAGCGAGTGCCAGCTGCACCGCGACGTGCCCGACACCGCCGGCGCCGCCGTGAACCAGCATGCGCTGGCCTGCATGGACTGCTGCCCGGTCGACCAGGCCCTCCCAGGCCGTGATGACCGACAGGGGCAGCGCAGCGGCTTGCACCATGCTGAGCGACGGCGGCTTCCGGGCGAGCAGGTCGGCGTCGACGGCGGCGTACTCGGCGAGCGAGCCGGGCACCGAGCCGATGCCGCCGGCCATGCCGTAGACCTCGTCGCCCACCGCGAACTGGCTCACGCCGTCGCCGAGCAGCACGACGGTGCCGGCCAGGTCCATGCCGAGCACCGCGGGCAACGCCACCCGGGCATGACCCGCGCTGCCCGCCCGGATCTTCACGTCCAGCGGGTTGACGCCGCTGGCGCCGACCTTGACGAGGACCTCGCCGGGCGCCGGGTCGGGCCGGGGCACCTGCTGCAGGACGAGGTCGTCGCCGAACACGTGGAGCACGAGGGCCCGCATCGTCGCCGCGTCCCCGACCCCGGAGGAACCTCGGCCGGCTCCCCGGTCGTCCAAGCGGGCCTCCGGCCGCGACTGCGCGGTCACGAGGCGACGTGCTCGGGAACGACGTGCTCGGTGACGGCGACCGGTGCTTGCTGCACGACCGGGGCGGCCGCGGCGAGGCCGGGCCGGGTGACCGGATGACCGTCGATGGACTCGAACATGGCCTTGGAGCGGCCAAGGTGGTCCAGCAGGCTCGCGGGGCCGCGGAAGGGCTCCCCGCCGATGTGCCAGCCGTCGGTGTGGAGCTCCTCGATGAGGACCCACACCACCTTGCGGAAGGCTTCCGAGCCCTCAAAGGGGACCATCACGTCGGTCAGCGCGGCTGCCATCGGGTGCTTCTGCTCGGTGGTGAACACTCCGTCGACGAGCTTGACGTTGACGAACGGCATGGCATCTCCTCGGTCGGCCCGGTCGGTCCCGAGGCCCTCGCAGAGTGCGCGGGTCGCGGTGGTCGGGGCATCAGTCGGATGACGTCGGAGGGGACGGCGCACTGCATGCGCGACTCGCACGGAGCCGCGGACGGGCCATACGCCGGGGTCCGCCGAGGACCCGGTGGTCGGCGCCGGACGGACCTGCGCTGGGCCGGCAATCGACGAATGGCACCGCCGTCAGGACGGAAGGGGCACGCCGGTCAGTGCGGCGCAGTAGGCCAGCAGCTCGTCCTGCAGCTCGGCCGACGAGGCCGCGGGATGCGCGGCGCGTGCGACTTGGTGGAAGAAGTACCCACCGCTGGTGCGCGCCTGCGCGTCGTCGCTCACGGCCAGCCACGCCTGAGTCACCGGTGCGAGCGTCAGGTCGTCCGGGCCCGCCGTGCCCCCCAGCTTGGTCGGCACCCAGCCGGGTTCGAGGGCGTTGGAGAACGTCCCCGCCCATCGCCGAGCCACGGCGAAGGCCAGGACGACGTCGTAGAGCTTGCTGTCGGAGTACGCCTGCAGACCGTCCCAGGGGCGGGACCGCCACTGCGGGTCCAGCACGGCGGGGGTGCCCGCATGGTGCAGTCCTGAGCTGAGGAAGACCAGCCGCTGCGGGCGCAGCAGCATGGCCGTGAGCAGGTAGGGCGCGAGGACGTTGATCGAGAAGGTGCGCTCGAACCCGTCGCCGGTCTCGATACGCTGGGGGTCCCGGAACCCAACGCCGGCGTTGTGGATGACAGCGTCGTAGGTGCCCCGCTGGTTGGCGCGCCCGATGAGCGCCAGGGTCTGTTCGAGGCTCTGGAAGTCGCCGACGAGCACCTCCTCGGCGCCGGGCACGGCCTGCCGGGCGCGGCCCGCGCGGTCCTCGTTGCGCCCGTGCAGGGTGACCGCGTGGCCCTGCGCCACCAGCAGCCGGGCGGCGAGCACCCCTAGCCCGTTGCTGGAACCCGTGATCAGCACACGCTTCACGCTGCCTCGCTCCCGGCGACCCGGGGTCCGTCGCCCTGTCGCACCCTCCGCGCTGCAACGGCTGGCAGTTAGCGTCATCTGACCGTGCGGCTTCCTGCGCGTACCGTCGCAGGCGCGGGGCCGGTCCCGCCGTGGGGGGTCCGTGCGCGACGACGCCGCAGTCGGCAGCGCGAAGACCGTCCTGGTCGGCCGGGCCCAGGAGCTCGACGCGCTGGGGTCGTTCCTGGCGGCGTCCGCGACCGCAGGCGGCACCCTGCTGCTGGTCGGCCAGCCGGGTCTGGGCAAGACGGCGCTGCTGGAGGCGGCAGTCGTCGCGGCTACTCGCAGCGGCACCCGCACGCTCTGGACCAGTGGCGCGCAGTTCGAGGCCGAGCTGAGCTTCTCCGGGCTCAACCAGGTGCTGCTCCCGCTGCTGGACGGCCTGCACGGCCTCGATGGGCTCGCGCCGGCGCACCGGGCCGCGCTGTCGGTGGCCCTGGGCCTGGACGTCGGGCCCGCCGCGAACCGGCTCGTGCTCGCCACCGCCGTGCTCGCGCTGCTGCGCCAGGCAGCTGACGGACGCCCCCTGCTCCTGGTCATCGACGACCTGCAGTGGATCGACCGTGCCAGCACGGCCGTCCTGGCCATCATCGCGCGACGCCTGGCAAGCACCCGGGTCGCGCTGCTCGCGGCGCAGCGCACGGACGACGTTAGCTTCTTCGAGCCGGCCGGCATCCCGACCCTGACCGTCGGTCCGCTGAGCACCGCAAGCGCCGCCGGCCTAGTCGACGAGCGCCACCCCGGACTCGCGCCCTCGGTCCGCGATCGGGTGCTCGTCGATGCGCGCGGCGTGCCGCTGGCCCTGCTCGAGCTGCCCCTGGAGCTGAGCAGCGCGCAGCTGTCGGCGCACGAGACCCTGCCGGGCACGCTGCCGCTGACCCGGCACCTGCAGACGGTGTTCGCCACCCGCGTTGCCGGTCTCCCGGAGCCCACCCGCCGGCTGCTGCTGCTCGCCGCGCTCGACGGCAGCGGCGACCTGCGCGTCATCCGGAGCGGCGCCGGCGACGAGAGTGTCGGCGCCGACGACCTGGCCCCCGCCGAACAGGCCCGGCTGCTGTTCGTGGACGGGCCGGCCCAGAAGCTCGTCTTCGGGCACCCGCTCATCCGTGCGGCCGTCGTCGCCGCCGCGACGGCTGGGCAGCGCCGGGCCGCGCACCGCGTGCTGGCGGCTCTGTTCGCGGCGGACCTTGATGTCCACACCTGGCACCTGACTGAGGCGGCCGTCGGACCCGACGAGCACGTCGCCGCGCAGGTCGAGGCCGCGGCCTACCGGGTGCTCCAGCGCGGCGACGCGGTCGCGGCGGTCCGCGCCCTGACCCGGGCCGCGGAGCTCACCCCGGAAGGACCGGCCCGGGCCCGCCGGCTCAGCGGGGCGGCGTACGTGGGGGCCAGCGATGTCGGCGCCTTGGTCAGCAGCGCCGCCCTGCTGCGCCAGGCGCGCAGCGCGGACCCCGGCCAGCAGGACTCGCTGTCGGCCGCGGTCGTCGCCGCCTTCCTGATGGTCAACAGGGACGGCGACCTCGACACGGCGCACCGTCTGCTGGTCGCGGCACTGGACGCGCACCCCGCCGGGGGCTCGGACCACGTCGTGGAGGAGGCGCTGAACACGCTGTTCATGCTGTGCTTCAACAGCGGTCGCTCCGGCTGGTGGGGGCCGGTGCAGGACGCCGTCCAGCGGCTCAGCGCGACCCTCGCGCCGACGCTGGTCCTGATGGCCGTCACCGTCGCCGACCCGGCCCGGGTGACCAGGGCCGTCCTGGAGCAGATCGACCGCGCGGTCGCGGATCTGCCGCAGCACCCGGACTGCGTCCACGTCCAGCACGTGTTCTTCGCGGCCACGTTCGTCGACCGGGTCGACGGCTGCCGGGACGCCCTGCTGCGGATCATCGAGGAGGACACCGGCGGCGAGGAGTCGGTGCCGGCCTTCAGCTCCATGGTCTTCGTCTCCCTCGCGGAGTTCGCGACAGGGCGGTGGGAGGACGCGGGCCGCCACGCGGACCGGGGCGTGGAGCTCGCCGACCGGCTGGGGTACACGATGCTGCGCTGGGCTGGCTGGTACGTACAGGCGTTGCTGGCGGCGACCCGTGGTGAGCACGCGCAGACCGGGGCGGTGCTCACCCGGATGGGGCAGTGGGCGCTGCCCCGTGGCGTGCTGATGGTCAAGCGGTACATCGCGCACGTCGAGGCACTGGCCGCGCTGGGGCGGGGCGACTACGAGAGCGCGTTCCACTCCTGTGCGTCCATCAGCCCTGCTGGAGTCTTCGCCGCCCACGAGCCGTTCGCGCTCTGGGTCGTGCTCGACCTGGTCGAGGCGGCCGAGCGCACAGGGCGCCACGAGGACGCGGTGGCCCACGTCGCCGCTGCGCAGGCGCTGGGCCTGCCGGATGTCTCCTCCCGGCTGGCGCTGCGCTGCGCCGCCGCGGCAGCCCTGGTCGCAGGCGGCGAGCAGGCCGCGGCGCTGTTCGAGCAGGCACTGGCGGTGCCCGGCGCCGGGTCATGGCCGTTCGACCTCGCGCGCGTCGAGCTCCTGTTCGGCGAGCACCTGCGCCGGGCCCGTGCGACCAGTGCGTCCCGTCGTCACCTGGCGGCCGCGCTCGCCGTCTTCGAGCGCCTGGGTGCCCGGCCGTGGGCCGACCGGGCGAGGGCCGAGCTGCAGGCGACCGGTCAGAGCCGGCAGTCCCGGGACACCGGCGACCCCTCAACACTGACCCCGCAGGAGCGGGAAATCACGCAGCTCGCCGCGACCGGCCTGACGAACCGGCAGATCGGCGAGCAGCTCTACCTGTCCCCGCGGACCGTCAGCGCGCACCTGTACCGGGTCTTCCCCAAGCTGGGCGTCACGTCACGGGCCGCCCTGCGCGACGCGCTGTCCGCCCAGGCACCGGCCAGCGCCACCGAGCCGAGCGTCATCTGACTGATGCGGTCCGCCCGCGGGCGCCCCAACCTCGGGACACCACCCACCGAGGAGCTCTCATGACGATCACCCGCGTCCCCGCGAACCTGTTCGGCATCGGCTTCGGCCTGGCCGGGCTGGCCACGACCTGGCAGGTGGCCGCTGGCAGCGACCTCGCGCCGACCTGGCCGAGCACGGTCCTCGTCGTCGTCGCGGCCCTCGTCTGGTTGAGCTCCCTCACGCGCTACCTGCAGTACTGCCTGCGGTCCCCTGGCGCGCTCGGCCGGGACCTTCACGACATGACGACCGGCCCGTTCCTGTCGCTGGCACTGATCACGCCGATGCTGCTCGCCGCCGACGGCGTGACCCCGCTGTCGCGGACGGTCGCCCGGGTCCTCGTCGACGTGCTGGTCGTGCTGGTCGTGCTGCTGGGTGGCTGGTTCACGGGCACCTGGATGCGCGGCGGCACCGAGCTGGACCGGCTGCACCCCGGGTACTTCCTGCCCACCGTCGCCGGCGGCCTGGTGGCCAGCGCGAGCGCCAGCGACGTCGATCAGGCTCGGCTCGCCGAGGCGATGCTCGGCCTGGGAATGGTCTGCTGGGCGATCGTCGGCTCGATGATCCTCGGCCGGCTGGTCTTCCGGCCACCGCTGCCCGACGCGCTGGTCCCCACCCTGGCGATCGAGGTCGCCCCGGCCGCGGTCGCGAGCGTCGCCTACCTGAGCATCAACGACGGCCGCGTCGACCTGTTCGCGGCCGGCCTCGCCGGCTACGGCCTGCTGATGATTGCCGCGCAAGGTCCGCTGCTGGCCCGCTACCTGCGGCTCACGTTCTCGCTGGGCACCTGGGCCTTCACCTTCTCCTGGGCCGCCGTCGCGTCCGCCCTGCTGCTGTGGATCCGCTCCGGCGGCGTCGCCGTCGACCGGGTCCTGGGCTACCTCGTGCTCGCCGCGATCACCGCCCTCGTCGGCGGGATCGCCGGGCGCACGCTGATGGCGCTGGGACGCGGCGCGCTCCTGCCCGCGGCCGCCGGTCCCGCCACAGCCACAGCCACAGCCGCTCCCGTCCCGGCCCCGACGGCCGTTCCCGACGACCGCACACCCGCGCTCACTCCGTGACCGGGGCGGCCCGCAATGTCTCGCCAGAGCGGCATGCCGGCCCGGGCACCACCGACCGGATCGCCGTCTGCCCATGACGGCCCTGCCGTCGCCGAACCCGACGGCCACCCGGGCACACCGACCCGCTCGCACCCGTCCCTCGTGCCTCCGGCACGGACCGTCCCCAGAGAAGGAGCACCATGACGACCAGCACGCAGCAGCAGAGCAGCCCCTCCCAAACCGTCGTGCAGGCGTGGTTCGCCGCGCACGAGGCGCAGCAGGCCGACGTCGAGCTGGCCACGATGACCGACGACGTCGTCGTGATCGACCAGGACCAGACCTACCGGGGCCGCGAGGCCGCCCGGGCCTGGATCAGCGGTGCGAGCCGGGAGTACACGTACACGACCACCGTCCTCACCAGCGGCTCCGACGGGGACGTCACCGTCGTGACCGCGCGTCTCGAGGGCGACTTCCCCGGCGGCCGTGCGGACCTGAGCTACCGCTTTCGGCTGACGGGGGACCGCATCAGCGCGCTCATCATCGGCTCCTGACCGCCAGGTCAGCGCCAGGACCCAGCCTGTCGACCTGCCTGCCAAACCCGGTGGACCTGCAAGGTCTGGAGGCACGCCACGAGAGTCACCCGACACGACCACGACGAAGGAGTGTCCATGGACGAGGACCTGCACCGCCGCATCGACGAGCTCGTGGACGATGAGCACGCGCTGCGCAGCCGGGCGGCCGGCAACGCGCTGGGCGACGCCGAGCGGGCCCGGCTCCGGAGCCTGGAGGACGCGGCGGACCGCACATGGGACCTTCTGCGCCAGCGCGACGCCAAGCGCGACGCCGGTCTGGACCCAGACAGCGCCGCGGAGCGGGCGAACGACATGGTCGAGGGCTATCTCAGCTGACGCAGGTCACGGCGGACCGCCAGCGGCCCGGCCAGCAGCCCCACCAGCAGACGACGCCGCTCGGCCGGTCGGGCCGGTCACGCAGACGGCTGGCCGTGCCCGCCCAGCGGCGCCATGCCCGCGGCGGCTACCGCCTGGTGGAGCAGGTGCCGGACGTGCAGCAGGCCGAGGTCGCCTCGGGAGGTCGACCGAGTGACGGTGAACAAGGTCCGGTGCACGGGGTCGCGCAGGCGGCGCAGCTCGACACCGCCGGGGATGTCGGTGCAGCCGAGTTGCGGGACGAGCGCGACGCCGACGCCGGCCGCGACGAGTGCGAGCTGGACGGCGCAGTCGGTGGCCTCGGCGACCGGCCGCGGGGCGAAGCCGGCGGCCCCACAGGCGCGCTGCACCATCTCGTGGCAGGTCCAGCGGGAGTGCGGAAGCACCCAGTCGTGGTGCGCGTAGTCCCCCAGCGCCACGGGCGGTAGTGCGCCGGAGGAGAGCGCACCGGCCCCCGCCTCCGCAGGGACCGCCAGCAGCACCTCCTCGACCGCGAGCGGGTCGGCCACCAGAGCGGGCGAGGGGAGGACGGCCACGTTGGAGTAGGAGTGCGTCACCGCCAGGTCGACCGTTCCCTCGGCCAGCGTAGGCAGGGCGTCCTGGGGCTCGCACTCGACGACGTGCAGGGCCAGCCCGTTGTCCGACGAGCTCAGGAGACCGCGCCAGGCGTCGGCGACGAACGACCGGGCGGCTGTCGGGAAGGCGGCGAGTCGGTAGGTGCCCGTGCGCCCCTCCCGGAGGGTTGCGAGCTCCATTTCGGCGACGGCGACCATGTCCGCCAGGTCGTGGCCGTGGCGGGCCAGGCCCTTGCCCGCCGCCGTCAGCACCACGCGCCGCCCACGGCGCTCGGTCCGCGGCAGGCCCGCCTCGCGCTCTAGTGCGGCCAGCTGCATGGAGACCCCCGGCGGCGTCATCTGCAGGTGCACGGCCACGGCGGCGA
>JAOPWW010000411.1 GCA_025965495.1 Frankiales bacterium | reverse complement strand
CGAGCGCCCCGAGGCTGACCCCGGCGAGCAGCAGCAGCGCGCCCGTGCCCCGCAGGAGCACGAGCCGGTCCGAGGCGCTCTCGCCGAAGCGCAGGGCGGTGACGACCTCGACGGCGGTCAGCAGCAGGCAGCCGGCGCCCGTGAGCACCGACGGCAGGCGCACCCCCCGGAGCGCCACGACGCAGGCCGCGACGGCCGTCCAGGACGCCGCGGCGAGCAGCGCGGTCACGCCGAGGACGGCGAACGGGACCGCGGGCACCATGGCCGGAGTCTAGGGAGGAGGGACCGCCGCGGAGGGCGTCAGCGCGCAGGCGCCGCCGAGACCGGGTCGGCGCAGCTGGCGGGTTTCCCGCCGTCGCGCAGCACCCGCAGGCCCTCGAGCGCGTCCTTGAGCGTCGTGACCCGCACGAGGCGCAGGCCCGACGGCAGGGCGCCCAGGGCCTCCTTGCAGTTGCCCGCCGGCGTGAGGAACACCGTGGCGCCCTTCTTGCGGGCCCCGAGCAGCTTCTGCGGGATGCCGCCGATCGGGCCGACGACGCCGTCGGGGCTGATCTCCCCGGTCCCGGCGACGTGGGTCCCGCCGGTGAGCTGGACCGGCTCGAGCTTGTCGATGATCCCGAGCGCGAACATCAGCCCGGCGCTCGGACCACCGACCTCGCGCAGCCGGATCGTGACGTCGAACGGGTAGTCGGCCCGGTCCTGCGGCTCCACGCCGATGACCGCGCGGGCCGGGGTCTCGCCCTTCGCCGCCGCGGTGGTGAGGGTGAGGGTCCGGCTGGCGCCCGCGCGCTGCACCGTCACGGCCACCCGCGCCCCCGGGGTCCGGCTGCTCACCGCGGTGCGCAGCGCCTTGCCGTCCGCGACCGGCTTGCCGTCGACGGCGGTGACGACGTCGCCGGGCAGGAGCTGGCCTTCCGCGGGCGACCCCTTGCTCACGGCGGCGACGACGACCTGGGTCGCGATCGGGATCCCGAGCTGGCGCAGGGCCGCCGTCGTGGCGTTGTCCTGCGACGTCGTCATGGCCTGGGTGTTCTCGGCGTCGACCTGGGCGTCGGTCTGGTCCGGCGGGTAGACGACCTCGCGGGGGACGACGGCGAGGTCGGAGTCGAACCAGTCCTTGAGCGCCTCGACGAGGGTCAGCTGCGGGACGACCCCGACCGTGGTGAGGTCCAGCATCCCCTGCGTCGGGTAGGTCTTGCGGCCCTTGACCGTGATGACCGGGGTGCCCCCCACCGACCCGAGGGTGTCGTAGGCCGGACCGGGCCCGAGCGCCACGTACGGGACCGTGGCGACGGCGGCCGCGAGCGACAGGCCGACCGCGAGCAGGCTCGCCAGGAGCAGGGTCAGACTGCGTCGGGACACGGGCCGAGCCTAGCGGCGAGGGTGTGAGGCGGCCGTGTGGCCGCCGGGCGTCCCCCGACCGGCAGGCAGGCCCGTGGCCGGGACTCCCCAGGACGTCCTCAGGAGGCGAAGAAGCCCAGCTCGCGGACGTCGGCGCCGTTGCGGGCGTGCGGGCCGGTCTCGTCGACGGTGACCAGCGGCGGCAGGTCGGCGTCGGCGACGGGCGCCGCCACCTCGGCAGCCTCGGGGACCTCGACGGACTCGGGCTGCGCCGTCGCGACTTCGACCTTGTAGTAGGCGCGAAAGGCCAGGGGCACCTCGGTGAGCGCGTGCACGGTCACGCCGTCGACCTGCTCGACGTTGCGCAGGTGCTCGACGAGCACCACGGCGTCGTCGAGGCTCGCGACGCGGCGGAAGGCGGTCGTGCCGTCGGCGTGGGGGAAGAAGACGACGTGCTCCACGGGGGGCTCCTACGGGGTGGTGGCGACGGGTGGTGGCGACGGGGTCGAGACGGGCTGTCCGTCCAGGGATCGGTCGACCCGCCCCCCGGTCTTGAGCCCGGACTCGTGCCGTCCCGCGAGCAGGAGTCCGGGCGCCGGCGTCGAACACAGGGAGGAGACCGAAGGCGGTCGAAAGATCTTGGTCCGAGGGCGCGAGGTTCGGCGCCCCGGCTCGTTGAGCACATCGCCGGGCGTCCGTCCCGGTCCCGTCCGGTCCCCGAGGAGGTCGACGTGTCCACGCTGCACGACCTGCCGCTCGAGCTCCCGCAGCAGCCCGCGCCGCGGCTGCGCCTCGTCCCCGACGTCCCCGACGTCCCTGACGTCCCGCTCGCCTTCGAGGAGGCCGTCCGGGCCGTCACCCCGCGCCTGCAGCGCTACGTGCTGCGCCGCCTGGGCGACCGGCACGAGGCCGAGGAGCTGGTGCAGGAGGCCCTGCTGCGGGCCTACCAGCACGCCGACACGCTCCGCACCGAGGACGACCTCGCCGCCTGGACCACCGTCGTCGCGGGACGCCTCGTCATCGACCGCCTCCGCGTGCGCGGCCGCTCCACCTCGGTCGCCGACGTGCCCGAGGGGGCCCGCACGAGCCGCGACACCGCCGACGTCGTCGTCGCCCGGGACGAGGCTCGCACCGCCCTGGACGCGCTGGACGCCCTCCCGCCCCGGCAGGCCAGCGTGCTGTGGGCCCGCGAGGTCGAGGGCCTCGCCTACGACGCGATCGGCGAGCGCTTCGGCCTGACCGAGCCCGCGGTCCGCTCGCTGCTGACCCGGGCCCGCAAGGGCCTGCGCAAGGAGTTCGCCGTGCGCGGCGGGACGCTCCCGGCCGGTGGTCTCGCGGCACTCGCGCCCTGGGTCGACGGCATGAGCTGGCTCGACCGCCTGCGCCGGCTGGCCTCGCGGGCGGGTGCCCCGGCCGTCGTCGCCGTCCTCGGCGCAGGCGTGCTGGGCGGCGCGCTGGTCGCGCCCTGGACCCTGGCCGCCCCGGACGCGCGCCCCGCGGTCGTCCGGTCCAGCACCACCAGCCCCGCGCCCGCGGCCCGTACCGCCGCCCCTGCTGGCGCTCCCCTGCCGGCGTCCGCCGCCGCGCCCGAGGCGTCCCGACCGGTGGCCCGCGTCGCGACGCCGTCCCGGGCCGTGGCGCCCTCCCCCCACGGCCTCCCGGCCCTCGTGTCCCGCGTCGACCGGGCCTGCGTCGGCGGTCCCGCCCTGTCCGCCGGCGGCTACGCCTGCGGGCACCGCACCGGCGACGAGCTGCTCGTCACGCCCGGTGTGCCGCTGCCGGCCGCGGTCGACGCGCTCACCGACGGCGCGGTCGGGGCCAAGCTGCCCGCCAGCACCTGCCGCACCCTCACGCCCGTCATCGACGCCGTCCGCCCGCTCCCCGTCCGCTGCACCCCTCAGGAGAACCCGTGACCCCCCGCCGCACCCTGCTCGCGAGCCTGCTGGCGCTGCTGGCGCTGGGCTCGTCCGTCCCGGCGCTCGCCGCGGGACCGGTCGACCCGAAGACGCAGAACCTCTGCGTCTTCACCGGCTCCGACCCGGCGTCGCGCCACGGGATCTGCATCAACTACCCGCTGCGCAGCCGCTAGCCCCGCGCCCGCCTGGGGCCGTCCCGGCGGGCCCGCGACCCCGCTCCTGTCAGCGCCGCTCGTGCTCCGCGGGGGGCACCGGCGTCGACATGGCCGCGCGGAACCGCTCGTAGTCCCGGACGGTGGCCGCGGGCTCGTCCGGCCGGCGCGGCCGCGAGGACCAGGCGGTCCAGGCGATGGCGGCCAGGGTCGCGACGGGGACCGGCAGGAGCCACAGCAGCCACACGGGGAGCACAGCAGGAGCGTACGGCGGCGCGGGCCGTCTCAGGGGCTCCCGACCCACTCCTGCTGACCGTCGTCGAAGGCCTGGCGCTTCCAGATCGGCACCTGCTCCTTGAGGTCGTCGATGAGGCGCCGCGCCGCCTCGAACGCCTCCCCCCGGTGCGGCGCGCTGGCCGCGACCACGACGGCGACGTCGCCGACCCGGAGCAGCCCGGTGCGGTGCACGGCGGCGACCCCGCAGACCGGCAGGTCGGCAGCGACCTGCTCGCAGACCGCCCGCAGAGCCGCCAGGGCGTCGGGGTGGGCGACGTACTCGAGCGCCGTGACGCCCTTGCCGCCGTCGCTGTCGCGGACCAGACCGGTGAAGGACACGACGCCGCCCGCGCCGGGGTCGTCGACGGCGGCCAGGGCCTCCTCCGCGCCGAAGGGGACGTCCCGGATCGCGACCAGGCGCAGCACGCTCATGGCACGGACGCTAGGACCTCGCCGGGCAGCCCGCCCGGGCGGTCACCGCCGGCGGCGCTTGCGGCGGGCAGCGCGGACCAGGGCGGCGGTACCGACGAGGGCCACCGCCGT
>JAOPWW010000362.1 GCA_025965495.1 Frankiales bacterium | reverse complement strand
GGCGGCGGCCAGCCTGTCCGGGTACTTCCACGCCCTGACCGACGTCACCACCGGGGACCTGTTCCACGGTCGGGCCCGGCGCGAGTCCTACGACCCGACCTGGCGGGTGCAGCACCTGCCGCTGCCGCCGGTCGCGCTGTGGCTCTCGGCCGGCACGGGGGAGCCGCGCGAGCTCGCGGCGCTGCGGGGCTTCGTCCGGGTGCTGCCGCAGGACGCCGACGTCACCACCGTCGTCGTCCCGCGCGCCGGTCACGCGTTCCCGTCCTGGGCCGCCGTCCTGCCGCAGGCGCTCGCCTGGACCTCGAGCCGGCTGCCGCCCCCGCTGGCCGCGCTCCCCTCGCCGGTGTCGTGAGGGCACGCGGGACGCTGGTGCTCGCCGGCTGCTGGACGGCGTCGTGGGCGGTGTTCAAGGTGCTGCCGGAGCCGGCGGCGCAGCGGCTGCTCCACGACGCCTCGACCACCCTGCCGCGCGTGACGTCCTGGCCGTGGACGCTGCCGGTGTCGGGCCTGCTGGTCCAGGACGAGCTCCCCGTCTGGCTGCTCGCGCTGCTGCTCGGCGCCGCCCCGCTCGAGCGGGCGGTCGGGACGCGCCGGGCGCTGCTGCTGCTCGGCGGCGTCCACGGCGGGGCGACCGCGCTGTCGCAGGGCCTGCTCGGGCTGCGGGTGCACCTCGGCGACGCCCCGCACGCCCTGCTCACCCAGCCCGACGTCGGACCGTCCTACCTCGCGGTCGCCGGGCTGGCGGGCGCCGCCGCCGTCGGCCGGACCCCGTGGAGCCGCCTGCTGCCGTTCGTCGCGCTGCTCGCCGGCCTGCCCGAGCTGCTCGAGGGCCTGGCGGGAGCGGACCTCGCGGCCACCGGGCACCTGGCCGCCGTGGTCCTCGGCCTGGGCGGCGGCGCGGTGCTCCACCGGCGTGCGTGCGGACCGGGCCCCCGGGCATGATCGAGGGGTGGGGGCAGACCAGGACAGGCTCGACGAGGTCTTCGTCGGCGGGGGCGAGGTGGCCGCGGCGCTGCGCGAGGTCGACTGGGCGACGACGCCGCTCGGGCCGCCCGAGACCTGGTCCACCAGCCTGGTGAACGTCGTCCGGGTCATGCTCGCGTCACGCTTCTCGATGTGGATGGCCTGGGGTCCCGACCTCGTCTTCTTCTGCAACGACGCCTACCGGCGCGACACCCTGGCCTCGAAGTTCCCCTGGGCGCTCGGCCGACCGGCCCGCGAGGTCTGGGCCGAGATCTGGCCCGACATCGGCCCCCGCATCGACAGCGTCCTGGCCACCGGCGAGGCGACCTGGGACGAGGGCCTGCTGCTGTTCCTCGAGCGCAGCGGCTACCGCGAGGAGACCTACCACACCTTCTCCTACAGCCCCCTCACCGACGACGACGGCAGCCGGATCGGGATGCTCTGCGTCGTCAGCGAGGACACCGCCGGCGTCGTGGGCGCGAGGCGGATGGCGCTGGTCCGCGACCTCGGTGCGGCCCTGACGGCCCTGCGCAGCCCGGCGGAGGTGCTGCAGGAGGCGACCGCGACCCTGGCCACCGACCCGGCCGACCTCCCGTTCGTCCTGACCTACCTGCTGCCCCCCGACGGCGACGTCGCGGTGCTGGCCTCGACCGCGGGCGTGCCCGAGGGCCACCCCGTCGCGCTGCCCCGCCTGCCGCTCGACGACGCGGTCTGGCCGCTGCCGGAGGTCCTGCAGGGTCGCTCCGCCCTGGTCGGCGACCTCCCGAGCCGCTTCCCCGCCCTGCCGTCCGGCGCCTGGGACGAGCCTCCGCTGGCGGCCGTCGTCGTCCCGTTCCTGCAGCAGGGCGGGCCTCCCGGCGGCTTCCTGGTCGCCGGCGTCGACCGCTACCGGCCCCTCGACGAGGAGCACCGCGGGTTCGTCGAGCTGGTCGGCGGGCAGGTCGGGGCGGCGCTCAGCGGCGCCCGCGCCTACGAGCAGGAGCGCGAGCGCGCGGAGCGGCTGACCGAGCTCGACCGGGCCAAGACCGAGTTCTTCACCAACGTCAGCCACGAGTTCCGGACCCCGCTGACGCTCATGCTCGGTCCGGCCGAGGACGCCCTCGCCGACCGGGAGCACCCCCTCGACGCCCTGCAGCGCGAGCGGGTCGAGATCGTGCAGCGCAACGGCGAGCGGCTGCTCAAGCTCGTCAACACGCTGCTGGACTTCAGCCGGCTGGAGTCCGGGGGGCTGCAGGGCGCCTTCGAGCCGGTCGACCTCGCGGCGTACACCGGCGAGCTGGCCCGGGCGTTCAGCGCCGCGGTCGAGCGGGTCGGCCTGACCCTCACCGTCGACTGCCCGCCGCTGCCCGAGCCGGTGCACGTCGACCGCGAGATGTGGGCCAAGATCGTGCTCAACCTGCTGTCGAACGCCCTGAAGTTCACCTTCGAGGGCGGGATCACCGTCCGGCTCGACGCCGTCGACGGCTCGGCCCGGCTGGTGGTGTCCGACACCGGCACGGGCATCCCGGAGGACCAGCAGGCCGGCCTGTTCGGCCGGTTCGTCCGCGTGGCCGGGGCCCGCTCGCGCAGCCACGAGGGCTCCGGCATCGGGCTCGCGCTGGTGGCCGACCTCGCCGCGGCGCACGGCGGCACGGTCGAGGTCGAGAGCGCCCCCGGACGGGGGAGCGCCTTCACGGTCTGCGTGCCGCTGGGGTCCGAGCACCTGCCCGCCGACCAGCTCGTGGACGCCCCCGTGGAGGCACCCGACACCGCGGACCGCACCGCCCGGGGCTTCCTCGCCGAGGCGCTGCGCTGGCTGACCGGCGGTCGCACCGGCGGGCGGGAGCGGTCCCGCGGCACGGGCCGGCCCGTCGTGCTGGTGGTGGACGACAACGCCGACATGCGCGACTACGTCGCCCGCCTGCTCGCCGCCGACCACGAGGTGCTGACGGCCTCCGACGGGCAGCAGGGCCTGGAGCTGGCTCGCCAGGAGGCGCCCGACCTCGTGCTGTCGGACGTGATGATGCCCGTGCTGGACGGCTTCGGGCTGCTCCACGCGCTGCGGGAGGACCCGCTGACGGCGCAGGTGCCGGTGGTCCTGCTGTCCGCGCGGGCCGGCGAGGAGGCGACGGTCGAGGGCCTGGACGCCGGCGCCGACGACTACCTCGCGAAGCCCTTCTCGGGCCGCGAGCTGCTCGCCCGCGTGCGCGCGAACCTCGAGCTCGAGCGGGTCCGCCGGACCCGGCGCGACCTCGAGCGCAGCCAGACGCTGCTCGACCAGGCGCAGCGCCTGGCCCGGGTCGGCAGCTGGGAGCTCGAGCTCGCCAGCGGCGCCATCACGGCGTCGGAGGAGTTCGCCCGCCAGCTTCAGCTCGACACCGACGAGCTGGGCAGCTTCGAGGACGCCATGGCGAAGCGGATCCACCCCGACGACCACGCCGTCGTGCGCGCCGCCCTCGACGCCGCCCTCGCGGGGGCCCCGCTGGACTACGAGGTCCGGATCGTCACCCCCGACGGCCAGACCCGCACCTACCGCACGCTGGGCGAGGTGGAGCGCGACGCCGACGGCACGCCGCTGCGCCTGCGCGGCTCGAACCAGGACGTCAGCGACCAGCGCGCGGCGGAGGCGGCCCTCGCGACGGCGGCCGCCACCGCCGAGGCCGCGGCCCGCGAGCACCGCATCGCCGACGAGCTCCAGCGCAGCCTGCTGCCGCCGCCGGACGTGCAGGCCGAGTCGCTCCACATCGCGGCCTACTACCGGGCCGGCGTCGAGGGCACCCAGGTCGGCGGCGACTGGTACGACGTCGTCGAGCTCGGCGCGGTACGCACGGCGCTGGTCCTCGGCGACGTCATGGGCCGAGGCGTGAAGGCCGCCGCCGTCATGGGGCAGCTGCGGTCGGCGACCCGCGCGTACGCCCGCCTGGACCTGCCGCCGGCCGACGTCCTCGAGCACCTCGACGGCGTCGTGCGCGACCTCGGCGAGGACCAGATCGTCACCTGCGTCTACGCCGTCTACGACCCCCACGAGCACGTCCTGACCTACGCCAACGCCGGTCACCTGCCGCCGCTGGTGCGCCGTCCGGACGGCACGGTCGAGCGGCTCGGCGACGCCGATGGGCCGCCGCTCGGGACGTCCGTCGGGACGCTGCGCGAGCAGCGCGTGGAGCTGGAGGCGGGCTCGCTGCTCGCGCTCTACACCGACGGGCTGGTCGAGCGGCGCGACAGCGACATCGACGTGGGCGTCGACGCGCTCGCCCGGCTCCTGGCCGCGCAGCCGGTCCTCGAGGAGGACCGGGTCGACCCGGAGCTGCCCGGCCGGCTCGTGGAGGGCATGCTCCCGGACGGTCCCGACGACGACGTCGCGGTGCTGCTGGCCAAGGTCGACCCGCTGTCCGCCGCGCGCACGGCGACGCTCCCGCTCGACGACGACGCCGCGGCCGTCGGCACCCTGCGGCGCGCCGTCGGGCGGCTGCTCGCCGGCTGGCAGGTCGACGCCTCGCTGCAGGACGACGTGCTGCTGCTCGTGTCGGAGCTGACCACGAACGCGCTGGTCCACGGCCGGCCGCCGGTCGAGGTGCGGCTGCGCCTGGCAGGCTCGTGGCTGGTGCTCGAGGTCCACGACGGCGCGAGCTACCTGCCGAGCCGGCGCCGTCCCGACGAGGACGACGAGCACGGCCGGGGCCCGCAGCTCGTGTCGCTGCTGGCCGAGCGCTGGGGCACCCGCCCGACCGCCAAGGGCAAGGCGGTCTGGTGCCTGTTCCGGGCCTCGGGCTGAGCAAGCGGGAGCTCCGGGCGCAGGCCCTCGCGGCGCGCGCCGCGCTGCCCGACCGGGCCGGCGC
>JAOPWW010000347.1 GCA_025965495.1 Frankiales bacterium | reverse complement strand
GCTGGCGCCGCTCGAGCTCGCCATCGCCACCCTGTCGCTGGCCTTCACCGCCGACCGCTTCCTCTACGGCTGGGCCCCGTTCGCGTCCGCCTCCAGCACCCGCGAGGGCCCGCGCCCCGGCTTCGCGAACCTCGACCACGGCCACGCCGCGCAGGGCGAGCGCGCCTACGCCTGGCTGGTCCTCGGGGTGTTCCTGCTGGCGGCGTTCGCCGTCGCGTCCCTGCGCCGGGCCCGCACCGGGGCGGCCCTCACCGCGCTGCGCTCCAGCGAGCCCGCGACCTCCGCGATGGGCTTCTCGGTCGTCAGCGTCAAGCTGCGCGGGTTCGCCGCGAGCGGGTTCCTCGCCGGCCTCGCCGGCGCCCTGTACGCCGGGCTGCTGCAGGGCGCGTCGGGAGCGCCCTTCGACTTCACCCGCTCCATCACGCTCCTCGCCTACGCCGTCATCGTCGGGGTCGCCTCGGTCCCCGGCGCCCTGTTCGGCGGGATGATCGTGACCCTGTCCACCCTGACCCTCGGCGCCACCGACGACGTCGCCAACGGTCGCGCAGCCAGCGTCGTCACCGCTCTGACCGGCGTCGTCCTGGTCGCGGTCCTCAACGCCTCCCCCGACGGCGTCGCCGGGGCGGTCGGCCGCGGGCTGGACCGGCGACGCCGGACGACCCCTGCCGTGCCTGTCGTGCGCGAGGAGGTGCTCGCATGACGCTGCGCGGGACGGCGCTCGAGCTGCGCGACGTCGGCGTCCGGTTCGGCAGCCTCGATGCCGTCGACGGCGTGTCGCTGTCGGTGCACGCCGGCGAGGTCGTCGGCCTCATCGGGCCGAACGGCGCCGGCAAGACGGTCACCTTCAACGTCGTCACCGGGCTGCAGCCGGCCACCCGCGGGACGGTGCTGCTCGGCGGCCGCGACGTCACGCGCGTCCCCGCGCACGAGCGGACGGCGATGGGCCTGGCGCGCACGTTCCAGGTCGTCCAGCTGTTCGCCGGCATGACCGTGCTGGAGAACCTCATGGTCGCGGCGCACCGGTTCACCTCCGCCGGCGTCGTCACCGACGCGCTGCGCCTGCCCGGCCGCAAGCGGGCGCTGGACGCCGCCCGCGAGCGCGCGACCGCCGTCCTGGCGTTCCTGGAGCTGTCGCACCTCGCCGACGTCGAGGCCTCGCTGCTCCCCGTCGGGCAGGCCCGGCTGGTCGAGCTCGCCCGCGCCCTGTGCCTCAAGCCGACGGTGCTGCTGCTCGACGAACCGGCCTCCGGCCTGGACCCGGCCGAGACGGCGGACTTCGTCGGCCTGCTCGCCGAGGTCCGGGCGACCCTCGGGTGCGCCATGCTGCTCGTGGAGCACGACATGGGGGTGGTCATGCCGCTGTGCGACCACGTGGTCGTCATGAACTTCGGCAAGGTCCTCGCGGCGGGGACGCCGGAGCAGGTGCGTCTCGACCCCGAGGTCCGCACGGCCTACCTGGGCGTGCCGGCGTGAGCGCGCTGCTCGAGGTCCGCGGCCTCAGGGTCACCTACGGCGGTGTCGTCGCGGTCCGCGACGTCTCCCTGTCCGTCCGGCCCGGCGAGGTCCTGGCGGTCCTCGGGGCCAACGGCGCGGGCAAGACCAGCACGCTGCGGGCCGTCTCCGGCCTGGTGCGGCCGGCCGCCGGCGAGGTCCTGCTCGACGGCGCGTCCCTGCGCGGGACCAGCCCCGAGGCGGTCGCCCGGCAGGGGGTCGCCCACGTCCCGGCCGGCCGCGGCATCTTCCCGACCCTCTCGGTCGCGGACAACCTGCGGATGGGCCTGTACGGCACCGGCCGCGACGGCACCCCCGACGGCAGGGCCGCCGTCGAGGAGGTCCTCGAGTCGTTCCCGATCCTGCGCGAGCGCCAGGCGCAGGCGGCCGGCACGATGTCCGGTGGTCAGCAGCAGCAGCTCGCCCTCGGCCGGGCCCTCGTGCAGCGGCCGCGCCTGCTGCTCGTCGACGAGATGTCCATGGGGCTGTCCCCCACCGTCGTCGCCGACCTGTTCGCCCTCGTCGCCGGGCTGCGCGACCGCGGCCTCGCCGTCGTCATGGTGGAGCAGTTCGTCGGGCAGGCCCTGCAGGTCGCCGACCGGGCCGTCGTGCTGGAGCAGGGACAGGTCGTCGCCTCCGGGACGCCGGACGAGCTGTCCTCCGACGACCTCGCGGCCGCCTACCTCGGCGGAGGCGGGGAGCCGTCGGTGACGGTCCGTCCGGCACCGCTGTCCGCCGCCGAGAGCCTGCCGGTCGACCTGCCCGGGCGCGACGTCCGCAAGCTCGAGCAGTGGGCCGCCGAGCAGGGGATCACCCCGCGCCAGGCCGCCGCCCGCCTGCTCGCCGCCTCGCTGGAGCGCACGTGAGGGTCGCCACCGTGGCGCTCGCCGTCAGCGCCCTGCCGGTCGTCCTCGGGCTCGCCGTCGTCCGGCCCGTCGCCGCCGCCGGCCCTCCTGTCGGCTACTCCTCCTACGGCCTGACCGGCCTCGCGTCCGGCGTCCGGACCGCCGGCGACGTCGGCGTCTCCGGCGGGCTGGTCACCCTCGACACGGGCTCCGGCCAGGTCGCGGCGCGCCTGGACTCCTCGCCGTCGGCCAACGTGCTCGCCGCCCCCTACGAGCCCGGCACGCTGTTCCGCACCGTCGCGGGCCAGGGCAACGCCAGCGCCGGCACGACCGTGTTCGACGTCCCCGACGCCGAGGCCGCCTACCCGGGCACCGGCAGCGGCGCCGTCGGGCTGGTCCCGCCCACCAGCGGCGGCCCGCTGTCCGGCGCCGGCGGCAGTGCGGT
>JAOPWW010000340.1 GCA_025965495.1 Frankiales bacterium | reverse complement strand
GGCGTCCCCGCCGCGCGGGCTGCCCGCAGCCACGCCGACGGCCAGCAGCACCGCCGCCAGCCCGACGACGGTCCCGCCGGTCAGCACGTTCCTGGCCCAGCGCTGCACGTGCTCTCCGTCCGGTGGGGGTGCGGTCGGCCGCACGCTCTCACGGGTGTTCGGTCGTCGCCCCGCTCCGGACGGGCCGGTGACCGACCCATCCGTTGATGTCCGGAGATCGAACGGGGGTCGCCGTGCTCGCGCTCGCAGCGCGACCGGTGGTGTGACACGTTGCACCGCGCCCGGATCGGCTCGAACGCAGCTCGACCGGGGGACGCCCGTCCCTCGCCTGCCCCTGAAGGAGTCCCATGGCACGTCCCACCGTGACGGCGAAGCGCGGCCTCGCCGTGCTCGTCGCCGCCGCCACCACCGTGAGCGGCGCAGCGCTGCTCGCGCCGGGCACCAGCTCGGCGTCCAGCCACCGCGAGGCCCCGTACGTCTCGGGCGACCCCGCGATCGACAACACCGACACGTACGCCTTCGTCAGCCCCGACGACGCGAACAGCGTCACGATGATCGCGAACTGGTCCCCCTTCTCCGACCCGGCGGGCGGCCCGAACTTCTTCCCGTGGGACCCCACCGCGGCGTACGACATCAACATCGACAACAACGGTGACGCCAAGCCCGACCTGGTCTACCGCTGGACGTTCAAGAACGTCGACGCCCGAGGGACCGTCAAGAACGGTGGCGGCGTCGACGGGACGTTCCTCTACAACAACGGCGCGGTGAAGCACCTCACCGACCCGACCCTGCTGTTCAAGCAGACCTACGACCTGACGGTGTTCAACGGCCCGGCGAACACCGCCACCGGCACCGTCGTCATGAAGGACGTCCCGGCCGCGCCGTCGAACGTCGGCGTCGCCTCGATGCCCGACTACACGGTCCTGCGCAAGGAGGCCGTCGCGGCCGGCACGAAGGACGTCCCCGGCGTCGGGCGCGTGCAGAGCTACGCCGGCCAGGCCGACGACCCGTTCTTCCTCGACCTGCGCATCTTCGACCTGCTCTACGGCGCCGACCTCTCCGAGCGAGGGTTCGACACGCTCAAGGAGTACAACGTCAACACCATCGCCTACAAGGTGCCGACCACGGCGGTCGTCGCCAACGGCGACAAGGTCAAGAACCCGGTCATCGGCGTCTGGTCGACCACGAGCCGTCGCAAGACGCGCGTGTTCGCCGACCCGAACACCTTCGACCCGCAGACGGCCGACTCCGGCCCCTTCGTCCAGGTCTCGCGCCTGGGCAACCCGCTGGTCAACGAGGCCGTCGTGCCCGCCCAGCTCAAGGACGCCTTCAACCGCCTCTCGCCGGAGAACGACGCGACGGTGGCCGGTGGCGCGATCGCCAAGGAGGTCATGAACCCGGAGCTCCCGCAGCTCATCGAGGGCGTCTACGGCATCAAGAACCCGAACACGCTGTCGAGCCCGGCCGCGAAGAACCGCAACGACCTCGTCGGCGCGTTCCTCACCGGCTTCTCCAAGAAGCAGTACGCGAGCGGCCCGGCGTCCGGCGTGCTCAACGCCGACCTCAACTCGCTGGACCTCAACGCCGTCAGCCCGAACCCGACGCCGGCCGAGTACCTGCGCCTGAACACCTCGGTGCCGCCGACCGCGCCGGCCAAGCTCAACCCGCTGGGCCCGATCGCCGGTGACCTCGCCGGCTTCCCGAACGGCCGCCGCCTGCAGGACGACGTCGTCGACGTCGCCATCCAGGTCGTCGAGGGTGCCCTGCTCGGCCAGGACAAGGCCGTGCTCAAGACCCTGTCCGCGCTCGACGGCGTCAGCGCCAACGACCGCCCGTTCCTGGCCGAGTTCCCGTACATCGCCGACCCGCACACGGGCTCCGACCCGCGGACCGGCCAGACGCCGGTGACGTTCCAGCAGAACTTCACCAGCAAGAACGGTCAGGTCACGACCAACGTCAGCCGCATCACCCCGGCGGCTCCCGGCGGCTTCGTGCAGCTCTACCGCATCAACGCCGACGGCAGCTCCACCGGCCTCGGCTCGATGACGCTCGACGCCACCGGCACCACCAGCGTGACGAAGGTGTTCCCGGCCCCGGTCGGCTCCAAGGTCACCCTGAACTACCGCGTCTTCCCGAAGCGCGGCAGTGCTGCCCAGTTCAACCGCGGCGTCGCCACGACCATCACGGTCCACTAGCAGCCGCACCTGCACCACCTGCACGACCTGCACGACCTGCACGACCCGCCGGGGTGGCCCCTTCCCAGGGGCTGCCCCGGCGGCACGTCCACCCCCGTCCCCCGAGAGGACCGACCGTGCGCCTGCCCCTCCCGCTCCTCGGCGCGCTGAGCGGGGTCCTGCTCCTGTCGGCCTGCTCCCACGACGCCGCCGCCCCCGCTGCCTTCCCCCTACCGGCGACGTCGTCGTTCGACGCGGGCACCTGCACGGTCGTCGCGCCCGACGTCGTGGCCCTCGGCCGCGCCGCGCGCCGGCTCGGCCCCGGGCCCACCGCGCCCGACGGCGTCGAGAAGGACCTCGAGACCGCGCAGAAGGCCCTGCAGGCGGTCGCGGAGACCGCCGAGCCCGCGCTCAAGCCGACCCTCGACGCCGTCGTCACCCGGGCCGGCCTGGTCCGCCTGGCGCTCGACGCGAAGCGCTACGACGCGACCATGGCCGAGCCGCTGCGGCAGAGCTACGGCGCCCTCGTGAAGACGTGCACGAGCAGCTGACGGCAGGCCGACCCGGCTAGCGTTCCGCCGTGGCCCCGGACGGCGTGACCCCGGACCTGGACCCGGCCCCCGCGGGGCCCGTCCGCGACCGGGTCGTCGCACTCGCCGCCGCCCGCCTGGGCAACCTCGCGCCCGACGTCGTCCCGTCGTCGTTGCGGGCGATGGCGCGGTTCACGCCGTCCAAGCGGGCCCGCCTGTCCGCCGGGCCGCTGTCCGCAGCCCTCGCCGGGGACCCGGTGCTGCGCCAGGCCGTCGCGGCCGCGGTCGAGGCCGCCCTGCCCGAGCTCGTGGCTGCCGCTGAGGACGGCACGGCCGACCTGGCGGACGCCGCGGCCCTCGCCTGGCTGCGCCGCGGGCCCGGCTGGCAGGAGCAGGTCGCCGGGGCTGCCGAGGTCCTCGCGGAGCGAGCCGCGGCGGTCCAGCGGTCGGCCGGCGTCGACGCGGTCCAGCGGCTCACCGAGCAGCTCGAGGCGGCCCGGGCCGGGGCCCGCGCCGAGGCGGAGCGGCTCCGGGCCGAGCTCGCGGCGTCGGGGGAGC